>CAYOUM010000106.1:0-5699 GCA_964407185.1 uncultured Methanomassiliicoccales archaeon
GGTCGTCCTCTCCATCGTGGGCGACGGGACGCTCAACGAGGTCGTGAATGGGTTCATGCGCGCCGACGCGCCAGCCCGGCTCAAGGCTGCCCTAGCGATAGCACAAGTCGGTACGGGGGTCGACTTTTCTCGAACCGTGCAGCAGTCGTCAATTCCCGACGAGATCCTTGCGAGGTTGCGAACCGGTCGGACGAAGGCCATCGACGTAGGCCTCGTTGAATACTCGAACCTTAACGACCGGCCAGAATCCCGTTACTTCGTGAACATTGCGGAGTTCGGTTCCGGCGGGGCCGTCGTGGACAAGGTAAACCATACAACGAAGGTCTTCGGCGGGAGGGTGAGCTTTCTTCTCGCAATCCTCTCGACCATGCCGAGGTACCGCAACAGGAGGGTTGAGTACACCCTTGACGACGGAACTTCCGGCGCAGGAATCGTGAACAATTTTATCGTGGCGAATGGCCGGTACTTCGGTGGGGGCCTCCTCCCCGCGCCCCGCGCAGAGCTTGATGACGGCCTCTTCGATACCGTCGTGATTGGGGACCTCGATTGGAAGACGATTCGCCGACACCTGAAGGACCTACGTCGCGGGACCCACCTGGCCCTTCCAGGAATCACGTTTCACCGGGCGAGGGAGGTGCGAACGGTTAGCCGTGAGCGGGCCCTGCTCGACCTTGACGGGGAGCTCGTCGGCGTCGACCCCTCGCGATTCCTATGCCTTCCAAGGGCAGTCAATCTACTCGTCTAGCGGAAATCACGCCGACCTTCGGAAAGTCGCCTCAACCGCCCGTTCCCTCCGGCCATCCGGCGGCACGTTGAACATACGGAGTCGGAACGCGTCACGGCTCGCTATTTCGATTTCCGTCCACCATCCCCAGTTCGGACCCGAGGCAACATCGTAGGACCCTCGGACGGTGATCACGCCGTCCTTCCCGACCTCGCCCTGGCAGACCATCGCCTTCTCTCCCATATGCCAGGAATCGACCCAGATGGCAGTGACGAGACTCCTCTTTTTCTCATGCCCAAACAGGATCGATCCTTCCTGGGTTTCGCCTTCGATGGCCCAAGTGTAGTCGATGCGTAGGAACTTCCTCCGCGCCATGGGCGAAATGGTTGCCGTCGACCCCGACTCCTTCGGCTTTTCCGCAGGTGAAAGCCAGAGGCGGTTTGTGCCCGTCCACTGGCCCACGAGTTGCATCAGGGTCACGGGTCCCTCCCCGCCACGGTCGAGGGAAAACCGAGATAGCCTTTAACTTTCGGAGACCAGGGTTCGCACGCACTCGTCCGCGACAGGCCGTCTGCCGCCTCGATGGGGGCGATAGCCCCGGGCAGATTCGAACTGCCGCCACGAGGTCTCTCCTCGGCTGGTCTCTTCCGATCCAGAGCCTCGGATCCTTGACCGCTAGACCACGGGGCTATGTGGGCGACTCAAGTTCCACCGCCCTTTAACGATTTTCTTCCCTGTGGGGAACCGTTATGGGATGGTGCAGATTGGCCGCCGGGGGATTAAGGATGTTCCGTAGTGATCTGTTGCAGGGTCGGACAATCGTGATCACGGGCGGAGGAACCGGGCTCGGTCGATCGATGGCTCTGCGGTTTGGGCGGCTGGGCGCGAACGTATTCCTCCTTGCGCGGCGGGAGCAACCGCTGCGGGCGACGGCGGACGAAATCCGCTCCCATGGCGGTTCCGCGGGCCTTGCGACGGCCGATGTCCGCGACTTCGATGCCGTGGAGCGAGCGGTCGATGCCGCGGAAGCGCAGTTCGGTCCCGTCGACACGCTCGTGAATAACGCAGCGGGCAACTTCATCGCGCGAACGGAGCGTCTCTCGCTGAACGGATTCAACTCCGTCGTCGGAATCGTGCTCAACGGCACGTTCCATTGCACCCTGTCGCTTGGCCGTCGATGGATCGCCCGGAAGCAGCCTGGGACCGTCCTCAATATTGTCGCGTCGTACGCCGCAACAGGCTCGGGCTCTGGGTTCGTGGTACCCTCCGCGTGCGCGAAGGCGGGCGTCCTGGCGATGACCCGGTCCCTTGCGATCGAATGGGCCCGCCATCGGATCCGTCTAAATGCGATCGCCCCGGGCTCGTTTCCGACGGAGGGAGCGTGGTCCCGCCTCATGCCCTCCAAGGAGTGGGAGGAACACTTGCTCGCCCGCCATCCGATGCGGCGGTTCGGCCGGCCCGAGGAACTCGCAAACCTTGCAGCGTATCTCGTCAGCCGGGAGTCGGAGTACATCAATGGGGAATGCGTCGTGATCGACGGAGCGCAGTGGCTCCGCGGCGCGGGTCAGTTCAATGACCTGATCGATCTTCCGGAGGACCGCTGGCAGGCCCTCGAAGCAATGCGGAAGTCGCAATCGTCCTCGGGCTAGCCCTTCGCGCCTTCCCGGAGCCGGTCCACGACGAACCGCTTCTCGAGCACCGCGAGGAATGGAGCCGCGCGCGGGTCGTCCTCCTTCCCCAGGAGCACGAGATACAGGTTTCGGAAGAACCTCGGGGTGGACACGGGGAGCTTCCCGCCCTTCGTGAGGGAGACCATCGATGCCTTGATCGCCTCTTCGCTCCACTCCGTCCTCTCTGCGGCTGTGACATAGATTCGCAGGGAATCCCGATCGTTCGCGTCGAGTCGCGACCGGACCTCGCTCGTGAGTCCCTCCAGGAGGACGACCCGGTTCTCCGGCGCATACCGCTCGACCCAAAGCCCGCCTTGTTCGATCCGTCGGCGAATCCGATCGACTTCGAAGTCCGCGAGTCGCCGCGTGAGGATCCCGGTATCCTTCAGGCGGGTGAGACACCATTCGACGCGGGTCGCGGGCGGGGAAATCTGATGGAGGAACGCGGCGTGCCTATAGGAGAGCTGGAACGGGACGTTCTTCGGCGGCGTCGAGAGCTGCGCGAGCTCGTAGCTTCGGGCGAAGACCTCCTCGTCCTCGGAGCGGGCGTCTTCGTACCATGCCCGCTCCGCGGTGTCGTACTGATCGTGGTACACATCCACCTTGCTGAGGTCGAGGACGATCCTCCGGCTCGGAGGATTCACGAGGAAGACATATCGCAGAACCTCGGCATCGCCGACCGCGAGCCAGTCCCCTGGCCAGAAGCCATGGAAGTCCGACGAGCCCATGTCCCCGAGGTCGACCCCCCGCTCCCCATACGCGACAAACTCGTACGGGATCCCAAATGGCGCCTCGAAGCCAGATAGGACACTCGCGAACTCCTTGCAGGAATCCCGGGACCCGCCCGGAGTCGCATGGTCCTTCCCGAAGGGTTCGATGGTGACCTTGAGGACCTGCCACAGGGCGGTCCATTCGAGCCGCCACTGAAGCTTGCCCCGCTCAATCGGCGATTCCCCGCGCCCTCCGCACTCGCACTCGTACTCGACGGATCTCTGATCGTTCACGCGAATTGTGCGGGCCTTGCCGATGCGGTTACAGTGGAGGCAAAGGGGCTCGAACGGAATCCACCCCGGTGGGTAGGGGTTCCGCGTGCGGTATTTGTTAAACACAATCCGGACTTCCTCGCTTCGGTTCGCTAGGTCCTCGACGATGGCCTTCATCTCAGGCCGTTTGTAGATGTCCGAGGTCCGGACCACCTGCACCTCGGGGGCGAAATCGTCGAGGTGGTTCCCGAATCCCTCCCAATAGTGGTCGACCCAACCCGCGTGGCAGCCGAACGGGTCGGGCACATCAATCAAGGGCCAGGACTTGTATTTCCCGCCGGAGCCATCCGCGAATTCCGCGACTTGGGCGGGAGTGCCCGTCCATTGGTCCTGCGTATAGAGCACGAGGCCCTGCTGAACGCGATGGCCGTCCTCGCGGAGCGACCGGGCAATGATGTGGCTCAGGACGATCTCACCCCGAAGTCGCCCCACGTGCTGGAGGCCGGAGACGGAGAGGCCCGCGTTCACGACGACTTCGCTCTTGCCCTTCACGAACTGGGAAACCTGTTCGAGAAGTTCGTCCGCCCAGTGCATCCGTCAAACCTAGGCGCGGAAGATGAGGAAGCGGGCCAAAAAGGTTTGGAGCCTTGAGTCACGCGATCGCGCGGGCCCGCATCAGCGCACGGAGTGGGACGCCGAGGATATCGTCATCGCCGGTCTTATTTACGACGACGACGGTCAGGATCGGTGTACCTCCGGCGGCCTGGATGTCGCCGATCGCTCCCTTCAGGGTCTCCCCGGTGCTGAGCACATCGTCGACGAGGACAATCTTCTTGCCCGTCGGGTTCGCGTAGTTCGATGAGAACGCCCCGCCGCGGGCGCGCTCCTGGCTCGGCCGATAGATGATGAGCTCCTTCCCGAGATCTTCCGACACGAGCGTTGCAAACGGGATCCCGTTAATCGCGACGCCAAGGACCGAATCGGCCTCGACGCCGCTCTTCTCCGTTTCCTCGAGGATGATGTCTGTGAGGGCTGCCCCGATGAACCCAATCCGGTTCCCGTAGACCCCGATCGAGCGCCAGCCTATTTTCACGTCCTTCGGTGGCGCCTCGCCTCGCATCCCTCGCGTGAGTAGCCACGTGACGGTCTCGGGGGAGAGGTGAAGCTCGTCCCCGATCTCCTTGTCGCTCAGGCCCTTCTCCTTGTACTCGAGGGCTTTCTTCACGAGCGCATCGATGCTCTTCATGGGCGCACCGCGCGCATCGGGCTCCCGCACTTAATCCTTCCTCCCGCCGGGCGTATCGGATAATGTCGAAGGAGTTAAGTGCCGCCGATTTTCTTGGAGGCCCGTGGACCGGAGCACCTCCCCGGCGTCAGCGCTGCCGATGATTGTCGGATTGATTGCGGCTCTGTTCGCGCTCTTCGTAGGGGGTATGATTCTATTCTCCCGCTCGATGTGGTCGATGATGGGCGGGATGATGGGGCAGCAGGCACAGGCCTCAGGCCCCACGTGGTGGGACACGGGCGTGTTGCTATTCGCGGTCGTCGTTGCAATCTTCGCGTTTGCCCTCGGGCTTCGGACCCGCCAAAGGCCCGTGGCACCAATCGCATACGTCCCTGTGCCGGCAGACGTGGGCGCCCCGACCCAAGTTCCCGCGACGGCGACGCCCGCCGCGGATGCCGCACAGGTTCAGCGACTCCAAGAAGCCGCGGTGGTAAGGATGCTGGAGGGGGATGAACGACGGTTGTACCTCCGGATCCGAGAGTCGGGCGGGACCGCGTTGCAGCGCGACCTTGTGGCCTCCAGGGCATTTTCGAAGGCGAAGGTCACCCGGCTCCTTGACAAGCTCGAACGGAAAGGGCTCGCCGTCCGGGAACGATACGGGGCGACGAACCGGGTGAGGCTGACGTGGAAGGGCCCGCCCAACGCCTAGATTTCAGGTTTGTGAAACGCGTTTCAGCCGATTTCACGTTGCATTCAAGTACGGGTTCACCCAAAGGAATCCCAAGGACGTGAAACGATGCAAACAGCTCTCCTGGCAATCCTGGCAGCTCTCTCCGTCGCCGGCGTCGGCGCGCTCGGCGCGGGTGGCATGATCGCAAACCCGGTAATGACTGGTACGGTGGGCGGCATGGGCACGGGCATGGGCGGGGGAATGATGAACGGTGGCTCGTGCGGGATGAACGGCGGCATGATGGGCACCATGGGCGGCGGCATGATGAACGGCGCCTGCGACACGGAGCAGATGCAGACCCACATGCAGGACTGTACGATGGCGCAGGGCCAGTGCCAAGGCGAACGCGCAGCTCCTTAGGGCGTGC
>CAYOUM010000107.1:0-5658 GCA_964407185.1 uncultured Methanomassiliicoccales archaeon
ATCCTCGGCAGGCAGCTCGCGGATCGGGTGAAGGGGTTCCCCCCGATCGATGAATTTCGGGCCTTCAGTGCGAGCGCACACCACAACACGGTCGCAGTTCTGTTGATCCCGACGGCCTGGATGTTTGAAGGGCTCGAGGCGTGGGACATCGAACGGATGCCGACGCCGATCTCCGACCACGAAATGTACCGGGGCCGGAGGACGTACCCGGACCGCTTGGCGGGCGCGTACCATGCTACGCGGCTCCCCGTCCTGGAGCATCTCGAACGGGAGCGGCGCCAGGCGGGTGCGATCGTCTTCATGGAGGTTCACCGCGGGTGGATCCCCCTTGGTGTCTGGCGGTATCGGGAGATCGCCCGGGCCGCGCTCTCACGCCCGCCATCGAAGTTCAGCCGCGTCGAGGATGCGGAGGCATGGCTTCGTCCTCGGCTCCAGCTTCCCCTTGAGAATTGGTGGCGAGCGAGCGTGCTTCGACGTTACCTCCGACAGCAGCGGCGGATTACGGATTTCGCGCGATGAGTCGCCACTCGTTGGACGGCTCGAGGGTACTTCCAGATCGGCGACCAGCTCCCGGCCCGCACTTAGACGATTTCTCGGATGTCGGAATTCTGCCCGCCTCCCCGATCGACTCGACGGCGCGGACTCTGCGAAGCGGGCGAAGAAAGACTAGGGAGCCGCCATGGGGGCGGCCGACAGCATCTCGAGAATCTGATCGCTGAGCCTGACGGCTTCGTCAAAGTTTCCCGCCTCGAACGCGGTGCGCGCCTGCTTCAGGACCCTTCGGATTTCCGTGACGTCCTGACCCATGTCGCGGACCCTCTTCGCGAGCTCAAGGGCCTTGTTCATCCGCTCGACAGCCTGTCCCTTTGTGGCCTTGGCTCCGGTTTGCGCCTTCTCAATCACCACGGGCTCCGCCGGCGCGGGCTTCGGCGGCGCGGGCAATTGGGCCGCCTTCGGAGGCTCCGGCGTGTGCGGTTTCTCCGGAGGCTTTGCCCGGCGTTCGGGTTCCTTCACCACCTCGGGAATCTCCAAGCCGAGCCCGCTCGCCTCAAGGACCGACGCGAGGCTCCGTTCAACCTCCGCGATGCTTCGTTCCTTTGCGACGAGCCGGTCGCGCTCCTTCGAGATCTTCTCGAGCTCGGCCTTGAGGTCCTGTTGCATCGCAATCATTACGTTCGCCTGAGACTCCTGTTCGTGGAGGCGTTTCGAAAGGGTCTCAATGAGACCCGTGAGTTCATGCTCCCGCCGCTGCAATCCGGCGAGTCGCTCGTTTTGAACTCGAATGAATTCCTCCGCCTGGGCCGCGAGGGACTTCTCCCGGCCGGAGATTGTCTCCTGGATCCTGGTCAATCGATCCACGCTCTCCGCCATCGCAGTCTCTCGGCTTGCGACAAGCTCCTCACGCTCCGTGAGCGCGGCGACTTTCGCGTTTACCTCGGAGAGCTTCGCCGAGATCTCCTCCCGCTCTGACTTCGACTTCGCCTGGATGTCTTTGGTTTCCTGCTCTGTCGTCTGGAGGGCCCGTGACCAATCCTTGAGGCGGTTTTCCTCGTCTGTGAGCTTCTCCCTCTCCTCCCGAAGGGCCCTTTGGCCTTTGGAGAGTTCCGTCTCCCGCGCCTTCAGCTCGTCGTCACGCCGGTCGATGTCGGCCTTGAGTTCTTCGAGTGCCTCTTGCATTTTCGCGAACTCGCGTCGGTCCCCGTCGATCTTCCGGCGCTCGGCCTCGAGTTCCTTCTGCCGTGTCTCGATCTGAGCTTTCGCTTCCTTCAGCTTTTCGACCTGCACTCTCGCCGCGCTGACGATGTCGGTCGCGGGGTTCTTCTGCTGTTGGGATTCCTCTGCCATGGACACCCTCCGAGGGGAGGCTGGATTCCGTTCCTGGGTTCGAGTTTTCCATATTTAAGGGGCACCGCCGTAGAATCAGGAATGAGAACCGGTCCCGCACGTACACGAAATTGAACGAGTGCGTTTGTCAACGCGGGCGGGATGCCTGCACGCAAGGCACTTATACGAACTTTCCAGTTGGCGAAGCGCCGCGGACTTGCGGCAAAGGGATGGACAATGACTGCACTCCGAGAGATCGACTTTGGAACCGCAAGGCGAATCGCCCAGGTGAAGGGGTTGAAGCCCTCCCGGGTGAAGGGCACGAACACCCTCCGGTTTACGACCGGCTCGAATACGGGCCTCGAGGTCATCACATGGGATGAGTTCGAGCGCGTCGCGACCTCCCGCAAGCTCGCCGTGTACGAGAGCGGCGGCTGGATGAAGCTGATGCGGAAGCAGCCCTAGGGCTCCCCTTCTCGTTCGATTTCCAAGGGTCCGCCGCGGTGCATCTAGCCCTCGGCCTGACTGGTCGTCGCGTCGATTTGCGCGATCATTAATCCCCTCTGTGCGGCCCACCTCTTCTCGCCCTGACGGATGAATACTCGCGGGAGGACTAAGCAGGCCGTGATTCAGGGAAACTAGATTGTCGCGCTCCTCACGCCCCTTGTTTTCGACCAGGCGCGAGGGTTGCACCCCTTGCGGCGTTCTATATACCCCGTTCCGGCTTCCCGGCTCCGATGGAGGCGGTCGAGGCCCGCGTTCTCAAGAGGATCCTCCCGCGGCGGGACGAGGAGGCGCGCCTCCACGCCATCGTGCACGAGTTGACGGACCAGCTTTCGGAGCGGATTGCCGCCCGCGGGCTCGATGCGAGGCCGATCCTCGTCGGCAGTGTCGCGAAAGGCGTCCATCTTCACGAGACCGAGGTCGACCTGTTCGTCGCGTTCGCACCGGACACGTCGCGCGAGAAGCTGGAATCCGAGGGACTCGCGCTTGGCGATCTCCTCGAGAGGCCCGTCCGAATGTACGCGGAGCATCCGTACACGAGAGGTTGGTACGGTGGGTTCGAGGTCGAGATCGTTCCGTGCTATCGCATTGCGGACGCGTCGCAGCGGATGTCCGCGGTCGACCGAACCCCGCTCCATGTGGACTATGTCCTCGGCCATCTCACTGAGGCGCAGACGAGCGATGTGCGCCTCCTGAAGGCGTGGGCAGAGGGAATTGGCGTCTACGGTGCGGAGGCAAAGGTCCGTGGGTTCTCGGGCTATCTCTGCGAGCTCCTTGTCATCCACTACGGCACGTTTCACGGAGTCCTCGATGCCGCGAGGTCGTGGAAGCCCGCGATTGTGATCGAACTCGGGACCTCCGCAGCCCGCCAGTTTTCAGAACCGCTTGTCGTCGTGGATCCCGTCGACGGGAATCGGAACGTGGCGAGTGCGGTCTCTGCGGAGCAGCTCGCGACATTCGTCTACGCCGCCCGGTCGTACCGGAAGCGACCGTCAGAGAGGTTTTTCTTCCCAAGGCGATCGAAGCCACGAACGCCCGCCCAGCTGCGGGCGACTTTGAAAAGGCGAGCGACAAGCCTCCTCGCCGTCGGGATTTCCGCGCCGAAGATCACTGACGATGTCCTCTATCCCCAGGTGCGAAAGGCCCACAAGACCGTCCTCGACTTGTTCAAGCGGCATGGCTTCCAGGTATTGAACGACTCGTCGGGGGTCGAAGGAGGGGACGTGCTCCTCCTCTTCGAGTTTGAGGTGTTCCATCTACCGAGGGTCCAGATTCATGCGGGCCCGCCGGTCTGGGTGAAGGACGCGGAGGACTTCCTGCGGAAGTGGACAAGGTCTCCGCGTCGGGTGGCGGGTCCCTACCTCCGCGCGGATCGATGGTTCGTGGACGTGACACGAGATGCGACGGACCCGGCAACGTTGCTCCGCGAGACGCACCGGTCCCTCAGCCTTGGGCGAGATCTCGACCGAACCGCTCGAACGCGGTTCGCAATTCACGTCGACGCAGCCGCGGTCCAGGAGAAGTACATTCAGTCCCTGACGGACTTCTTCGACAAGCGCTTTCCGTGGGACCGTTAGCGCGCATCGAGCGTGAATCCGCAGGAGGAGGAACGACCGCCCATATCAGAGGCAACGACCGTTACCGGCGTAATCGTTACCGCTGTGAACGAGGCTTGCCAGAGGTTCCCGACCCGCGAGAGGGGGTTCGGCGCATTGCTGCCGATCGAAAAGGACACGCCTGCGACCCCTACGTTGTCCGAGGCCGTCACGTTCAAAACGATCGAACCCTGAACGGCGGCCACGGACCCGCCACACGGCACGGATGCGCCATTCACCGTGACCGCGGTGATCGTCGGGGCCGTGAGGTCCGCAAAGGGCGCGTTCAGGAGTAGAATCCAAAACGCGAGCCAGCTGAAGAGGAACGACGCCGTGTGTCCGACCCAGTCCCTGCGCTTGAATTTCCCCGTGATGACTCCGACGCGCGGGAAGACCCACTTCAACAGGTACAGCATCGCGACACCCGCGAGGAACGCAAGTGCGGGGCCCAGGCCCGGATTCCAGACCGTAAGTGTATAGCCGAGGAGTGCAGCGGGCACGGCCCACAGGACGGTGACGATCGCCGCGCGGGCGAGGCGGATTTCCCGGCGCATGAAGTCGACTTCGTCGAACTCCGGTTCCTTCCATTCCTCTGGCTCGCGCTTTTTCTTCGCCACGGCGGTCTGCAAGAGGGACGGCTTTATTACACCTTTGGAACACGCGTCCTCGGGTGGTCTCGCGAGTGATCGAAAGAACCCGGCGTCGAAGTTGTCTGGACCGTGTCGGTGGTCGCGGGCGTGCGCTCGCGGATCACCCTCATTCGCGCGATCTCGATGTCGAGCTGCTTGATCGACATGATCATCATCCCGAGGAGAAGGCCCGTGACGAGGCCGCTGGAAATTCCCGTGACGACCCGGGTGAAGTTCGTGCTCTCGTACGACGTGTAGGCCGCGAACAATTGCGTAAACCCGTCCACCGCGACGGGGAGAAGTCCGAGGACGACAACAAGGCCGGCGAACCGGACGACTCCGATCCTGCGAGCCCACCTCTGGATCCGCGCCGGAAACGCACTTGCGATCCCTTCACTCGCGGTTGCGGCCGGAGGCGTCATCATCGCCCATACGAGGCCGAAGATGCCAAAGATGTACATGCTCGTCATTCGGGCATCGATTGGCATCTGGTTGCCATTGATCCATAGCGATCGGTAGTACAGTTGGTGGCACTGCGCATCGCCGACGACGTAAATGACCTTCGCATACCAATTGAACGCGGGTTGCTGATAAATGGCCCAGTGATCGACGAGGTTTGCGCCGCCCGTCGTGTAGGCGAACGTGCCCGGCACGATTGTGAGCGGGGCGATGAACAAGGACACCGTCCACCCGACCGTTACCGCGAAGAGGATGAAGAGCGGCTTGCTCCAGGTCATCCTCGCCCAGACGACCGAGGCCGCCGACACGAACCGTTGGAAAGAACCCTCGACAGATGAAGATTGCGCCGGTTTGGCGGAAAGAAGAAGGGATGCGGCGCCGAATCGCCGCTTCCTCACTTCGCGTACTTGGCGGGGTTCCTGTCGAACGTCGATTTGCAGCCGGGGGAACAGAAGTAGACCGTCTTTCCACCGTAGCTTGACGTGAACTTCGCTGTCCTCTCGTCCACCATCATCCCGCAAATCGGATCTCGTGCCATGGGTCACCTCCTTCCTTCACTGCACTATAGCTTCGGTCGAAACCGTTTCAGCGTCAGCGAGTTCGTCACCACAGAAACCGAGCTGAAGCCCATCGCTGCACCCGCGAAC
>CAYOUM010000108.1:0-5642 GCA_964407185.1 uncultured Methanomassiliicoccales archaeon
TCACAAGGTGACAGGCGAACGGTCAGATTATTCGGCTCACAGTGCGGGTCTCCGTTGCAGTATTCGCAGATTGTCTCGCATCCGTTTTTCCGCACATTTCTACTCTGTCGATGCCTGGGCGAATCTGTAAATCTTCGATGCCTCTCTCTGCGCTTCCGCGTCAAGGACCGCCTCATTCACATCGGCTACTCTAACGCGGTGTGATCCACCGCCGCCATTGCGACTCGCCCGAGGTTACCTCGATGGACGTTGGGGGTCTGCATGAGCAGGGCATTCCTGTGGTTCGCCATCACTTGCTTGCGCCCATGGCGTCACGCCGGGCTTGGGACTATGTCCGCCCCTTGGCGGCAACCCTTGACCGGGTTCGGGGCTTCCCGCGTTTCTTAGGGCCGAGGAGATGCGCAATTCGCTTGAATCCTCGGTCCCTCCGCTTTTCGAGGATCCTCCGGGCCTCTTCGAGGCTCTTGCCCTCTTTGAGCAGGTCGTAGTAGCCCCAAGCGCAAAAGAAGTCCATGTAGTCGGTGTGTCCCACCAGAGCCGCCAGCTTCCCGGAGGCGCTGCGCGATTCGGGGATGCCCTGATACCATTCCCCGATAAGCATGTGACCCCAATATTCGGCGTCCTCGCGCGTCTTGATCTTCTCCAAGATCGCGCGGTGGCGATCTACCAGCCGGTACATTGGCGTCTCGAGGAAGCCACCCGTTTCGACCTTCCTCGACCGCGTCGTCTTTCTCGTCACGTCCAACATGAATTGGGCAAGGACGGGTAAACGTTTGGCCTGCAGCTCATCAAGAAAGGTTCTGCTAACGCGTGATTGGACGCTTCTCAGTGGCCCCATGGATTTGGCAGCATTTCACTGGGTTCGCCCTCCTGGCCGTGATGCTTAAGTACGTGTCGCGTAATTAGTACGCGAATGTCCTCGCTAGAGACCCACCTGCGAAAGGCGGAGGCGTTCCGAGATGGTGCCTCCAGGATCAACGAGCCCGGCCTCCTCGTCGAGGCGTGGTTCCTCAGCGCTTACCATCTCATCGAGGCATGCGCAGCGAAGAAGAGGGTCCACGTCCAGAAGCACCAGCGGGTGCCCGCTGAACTTCAGCGGAACCCGGCGATCCTGGGTCCACACACCTCCACCGTGGCCGACGCGTTCCGCTACCTGGACCATAACGCCCGAGCCAAGTTCGTCTACGGAAACTCCGGAACGCGGGCCGATCTCGCAAAGGCGCGGAAGAGTTTCGAGACCATCGAGTCCATCTGTGAGGAGGTATTAGGATGAATCCTCCCAGGTTTGAGGAAGCGATTCGGGCGGCGGCCCGGGAGCTCGCTGCGGTCCCAGGCGTGCGATCCGCAGTCCTGTTTGGCTCGGCGGCGCGGGGCAGCGCGACGGAAGAGAGCGACATCGACATCTTCATTGAGTGCAACCCAGACGCAGAGGACCCCGCATGGTCGGTCCTGCTCGCCCTCGACCGCCAGTTCGACGTGGAGTTCAGCGTCATCTACTATCGCCCCGAGGAGCGCGACGCCTTCGATAAGCAATTCCTCGAATCCATCGTCCGCCAAGGTCGGGTCCTCTTTGGCAGCCTTCCTGGCGTGACACCGGTCGAGCTCGACCTCCAGCCTCTCCGCCTCGTAAGCTACCAAACGGACCGTTTGTCCCCCCGCAAGCGCGCTCAGTTCCTCCGAGAGATCGACGGATACAAGACTCAAAAGCGGGTCGGGAAGAAGACGTACGTCGTCCGGAAGCCCGGGTTCTTGACAGACGTCGGGGGCTGGCGGGTCGGGCGAGGAGCGGTCATCGTCCCCGAGGACCAAATCGAGGCGTTCGACGAAATTCTTCGGCGATATGGAGCCAAGCGGCACATCATTCCGATCTGGTCTCAGCGTCCGTGACACGACAATCCGTGCACAGTGTCATCGGTAGACGAACCATCGGCCCACTGTCTCCGACCCAGCGATAAGGCGAGGATGAAGCGTCACGCTTCCCGGCTCGCGGGCCTTCAAGGGTTTGGAAACTTTGTAATCCCGAAACTACATGATTCAAGCTCGCTTGTGTACCCACCGAGAACATGGGAAGGTGGGGGCTCGAGGCGTGGCTTCTGACCGATCGGGGCATTCTCGCCCTTGACGGGAACCCCGTGCCTGGAGTGCCGTTCAGGGAGCGATCCGCCGTTGCTGGCGTGTCACGGAAGGACATCGGCGTCATCGTCGATGAGCACGAGATCTGGATTCGCTCCGGAGCGCGCTGGACGAAGGCCGCGGCCTCCGGCGACGCTCTCTACTCAATCGAACGCGCGAAGGATGGTCGCTTCCTCGTGGGAACGGAGCGCGCTCGGGTCGCGTGGATAGAGGGCGGACGCCTCGCGTACTTCGAGGCCTTCGACGCGGTTCCGGAGCGGAATAGGTGGGACACCCCGTATGGTGCACCGCCGGAACTCCGCTCCTTGGCGGTGTCGACGGATGGCACAATTTACGCGGACGTCCACGTCGGCTGGATCGCCCGCTCCCGAGACGGCGGGAAGTCCTGGACGAGCGTGCAGCGGGGGCTGAACCGCGACGTCCACATGGTCGCGGCCCATCCGACGAACCCCGCGACGGTCTTCGCCGCGACGGCGGACGGGTTCCACATCAGCCACGACCACGGAGATTCGTTCCACCGCCGCCGGGAGGGAATGCCGTACCATTACCAGCGCGCGGTCGCGTGCTTCCCGGGACGGGATGTGTACCTCGCCTCGACCGCCCGCCACAACGGCGGCTCCGGCGCGCTCCTCTTTCGTTCCGAGGACGAAGGGGAACACTGGACGCAGGTCAAAGGACTGCCACGCGTGGACCAGAACATCAACACGTGGCAGGTTGCGACCTTTGCCGATGGACACGCGCTCGCCGTGCTGCGGGATACGGACCTGTACGCCTCCGAGGATTGGGGCATCTCGTGGGCGAGGGTTCGCGAAGCTCTGCCGACCGTGAACGCGATCCTGGTCCTCTGATCGGGAATTGCGTCACTCCCATCCGTTTCACCCGATATGTTTGCTCGCGAGCTCGGCCAGGTCAGACACGAGTCGACAGACACAAGCTAGCCGACGGATCGTCGCAACAGCCTATATTCAAGTTCCTGTAGCGCGGTCTTGTTGCTGTCCCAATGTAGCATCGCCATGGCTGTGTCGAATGGACCCCAACGATATTCTGTGTGTTCACGCGACAGCACAAGTTGCTTGTCAAACACCTCGACGCCGAAACAATACTCCGGGATGACGAGCACGTCCTTGCCCCATAACAACGTACCCACGACCTGCTCGACGGGCTTTTCCGAGACCGCATCTAAGGCTATGTATCGCGATTCGGCCGAGATGCCGCCCTCCTCCTCTGCTTCTCGTTGGGCAGCCTCGAGAGGGGTTTCCTCGTCTTCCCCTCCGCCAGCGATTCCCTGCCAGTAGCCCGCATCGCTCCTCCGAAAAATCGCATACTCGATGTCTTCTTCCGTGCGACGAAAGGGGAATACCAGGACTTGGAAGGGCGCCCTCGCCATCCGTAGATCGCCGTCATCGAACATGATGCGGGAATCTTAACCATATGCTCGATTTTTCCGCGAATAGCCTCTCCATCGGCGGATATCTCGTGGAGCTCGATTTTGCTTTCCTGTTTGTCACTTTGGCAGGCCTGTTCCTCCCCTATCGAAAGTTCTTTCCGAAGCGGGTCGCGCCATAGCGCAAGCGACGGGACCCTCCGGTGGCATCACTCCCAGCGGAACAGCTTGACGGCGAGCGCGAACACGACCGCGGCAAACACCGCGAGGACGCCAAGATCGAGGGCGATGTCCGCGAATCCCGCACCTCGGACCATGACCTCGCGGATCGCGTCGGAAAAGTACGTCAGGGGCATCATGTACGCGAGGATCTGGACCGCCTCCGGGAGGCGATCGATCGGGATGAACACGCCGCCAAGGAAGAACATCGGGAACGTGACGAGGCCCGTGAGGTTCTCCGCACTGTCCACGCTCTTCGAGACGGAGGAGACGAGGAACCCGAGGGAGATGAACACGATCGCGCCGAAGACCGCCGCCACGACGAGGATGCCGATGTTCCCGACGATCTCGACACCGAACGCGAAGACCGCGAGCGCGAGGAGGAGACCGGTCTGCACGAGGCTGATGAGGAGGGCGGGGACGATGCGGCCCATGAGGATGTACGCGGCCCCCGCGGGGGTTGCGTGGAGTCGCTTCAGGATACGCTTCTCCCGGGAGGACACGATGAACATGGCGAGCCCGTACACGCCGCTCTGCATGACCGCCATCGCGAGGATGCCGGGCGCGAGAAAGTCGATGTAGTCGAGGGACTGCGCGCTCACCGCCTGCGGGGACACGGTGAGCATCGATGGGCTGTTCGTTGCGCCGCGGAAGAATTGATCGGAGACCTCCTGCACCGCCTGGAGGGCGGCCTGCCCCGCGCCTTGCTCGTCGAATCCCCAGTACACGAGGAGCGCGAGCGTGCTGTTCCGGTCCCCGGTCGGGGACGTCTGGCTGTCCATGAACGCACCGAAACCGTTCGGAACGATCACGAGGATGTCGAGCGTCCCGTCCTTCACCGCGGCGACGCCTGACTCCTGGTCTGTGAAGTTCGCGACATCGAACGGTAGCGATTCGTTTGAGAACGTCGCCCACAACGCGTGGGACCACAGCGTCTCGTCCTCGTCGTCCACGCCGATGTCGAACGACACGGGGTCCGCGCGGCCAAAGCCGAGGCCGAGGAGGCCCATGAACACGATCGGGAACAGGATCGCCCAGACCAAGGTCGCCCGGTCCCGGAAGAACATCCGGAGGTTTGCGACAACCCACCCTGGGAAGCCCGTGGGGAGTTTCATTCCCGGATCCTCCGTCCGGTTAAGTGGAGGAACACGTCCTCGAGGGATGCGTTCCGCACGCGGAAGTTCTCGACGTTCATTCCGCGCGTGCGGGCGAGTTCGAACACAGCGGTGAGGGTGCTCTCGAGCTGGCGGGTGTACAACGTGACGAGCCCGTCCTCCACGTTCATCTCGTCCACCCCCGGCAGTGTCCCGAACGCGGACGCATCTCCGTCCGCGGCGAACTCCACCGCGTCCCGCTGCTCGAACTCCTTGATGAGCTGCGCTGGCCGATCGAGCGCGAGGATCTTCCCGCGGTCCATCACGCCCACGCGGTCGCACACCCGTTCGGCCTCCTCCATGTAGTGCGTCGTGAGCATGACCGTCTTCCCCATGTCTCGCAGCCTCGCCATCACGTCCCAGAGACTCCGCCGGGCCTGCGGGTCGAGGCCCGTCGTGGGCTCATCGAGGAACACGATCTCCGGATCGTTCACGAGCGCGAGGGCCACCGCGAGCCGTTGCTTCTGTCCCCCGGACAGTCGCTCCGTCCAGTCGTCGGCCTTTTCCTCGAGGTTGACGAGGTTCAGGAGCGTGTCGGCGGGAAGGCTCCGCGGGTACATGCCGCCAAACACCTCGAGCGTCTCCCGCGCGGTGAGCCGCTCGAACATCGCGGTCGCCTGGAGCCCCAGCTCGTACACCAAGCCGGGCTGGAACGATGCCACTGGCATATCGCAGACGGCAACCCCTTCGCCCATACCGCCGGGAGGCTCCCTGGACGTTGATCGGCGGGAGATCGGGATCGCGGTGATCTG
>CAYOUM010000109.1:0-2834 GCA_964407185.1 uncultured Methanomassiliicoccales archaeon
GGGGGGGCGGGGGGCGTCGGAGGACTTCGAGGGCGGGCTGATTGCGGGGGAGCGCGTCGTGTTCGTCGAGGACGTCGTGACGACCGGCGGCACGCTCGCGAGGGCGATCGAGCGTCTTCGGGCCAATGGCGTCACGGTTTCCGAGGCGATTGCGGTCGTCGACCGCGAGGAAGGAGGCGGTGAGGCCCTCACCGCGATCGGCGTGAAGCTCTCCACTCTCCTCAGCGCCGCGGAGTTATTAGCAGCTTCGAAACCGAAGTCGCTACGTTGAAATAACATCGCCTCATCGTTCGCGTCTATGCGGTCCACCGCCTGCGGTGCGGCCCTTCTCCTCCTGGCGATGGCGCTGCTCGTCCCACCGAACGTGCACGCCGCGGTCGCGGACTGGACCTTCCTGATCTATCTCGACGCGGACAACAACCTCGAGTCCGTTGGGATCCGCGACTTCCTCGAGATGGCGAGCGTCGGGTCGACCCCTCGCGTGAATGTGATCGTGCAGTTCGACCGGAGCACGCTGTCCGATCCGTTGCAAGGGGGTTCATCGGATTACGGTGATTGGGCGACAGTGAAGCGGTTCCGCGTTCTTGGAGGGATGACGCCGACGACCGCGAACGCGCTGACCGATCTCGGCGAGCTCGACATGGCGGACCCCGCGACGCTCGTCGACTTCATCGCGTGGGGGACGTCGACGTACCCCGCAAGGCACTACTTCCTCGACCTGTGGGACCACGGGTTCGGATGGCCCGGTGTCGTCCAGGATGGCGCCGGGTACATGTCGACTCTCGAACTCGCGAGCGCCCTCGCGCAGGTCCGGACACTGCTCGGCCGGACCCTCGACATCGTCGGGAACGACGCGTGCCGGATGACCCTCGAGATCATGTACGAACTCCAGCCGTACGTGGACTACTTCGTGGGTTCTCAAAAGGACGAGCCCATTGATGGTTGGCCGTACGATCAGCTCCTCGCGCCCGTCGCTGCGAACCCCGCGTTATCGCCAATCGACGTCGGCAGCGCCCTCGTCGCTGCGTACGTCGCAAGCTATGCAGGCGTGAGCCAGTATTCCGTGACCCTGAGCCTCGTGTCGAGCGTGGCGCTCCCCGGCCTTGTCCGGACCTTCGGGGATTTCGTTGACGAATTGAACGTGTCCGTCCCGCTCTTCCAGAACGATGTGATTGCGGCCCGTGGTCTCACGGAGGTCTATGAGGGCAACGAGGAGTTCGATCTCCACGACTTTGCGGGCCACGTGCGGGACATTGGGAACCCAAGGCTTGCCCGCCTCTCGGATCGCCTCCGGGCCGGAATCGATGCAGCCGTGCTCGCGCACGATGCCTGGGACAACCCCGGCGCCGTGAATGGCATCCGGGCGCGGGACGCGCGCGGCCTATCGATCTGGTTCCCGGTCGCGCCCTTGGAGCCGCAATACCCGCTACTCGCTTTGAGCCGCGACACGGGGTGGAACGAGTTCCTCACAGGGTACCGGTCGGGCTCGCCCGCATCCTACCCGATCGACGTACAAGGTCGCTCGACCGATGCCCGTCTCCCTCTGGATGGGCTTTTGGACACGATTGAGCTCGAAGCGACGGGGTCGCACAACGGGACCGTCGCCGCGGACCTGTGGGAGGGTGCAACGTTCGTTGCCTCGCGGGACGTCCGTCTCACAGCGAACGAATCGACGCTTCTCGTGTTCGAACCCGGTGGCCCCGGGTTATACACTGCTTCCGTGCTGTACTACGTCGATGGGAAGCTCGTCCAGGTCCTCTGGGTCGCGAACCTCGCGATTCAAGGCCCATATCGGTTTCAGGGCATCATCCGCGACGCGCAAGACCGTCCCGTGGCCGGTGCGCAGATCAGGCTCACGAACCTCCGCACAAATGCAACGACGAACGGGGCCTCCACGTCGACGGGCTACGCGCTCGACGTCGTCGTTCCGGACTTCATGATCGACGGAGACAGCGTTGAACTCAGCGCGGCGGCGGGGGGCCGCACGGTCTCCGTGACCTTCGTCGCGAGCCTCGCGTCCTCGCCCCACACCGCAGACCTCGTCCTCGATGTTACGCCCGCGCAAGACACGACTCTGTTCCTGGTCGCCCTCGTCATCCTTTCAGTCGTCGCGGTCCTCCTGGTCTCGGCGATTCTGTGGCAGCGGTCATCGATCCACGGCCTTCGTCGGCGCAATCGCGGGCCATAGCGGTCCGTGGCGGGAGCACTTTCGCGGACCTCCTCGTCGCGCCTTGAAATAGCCGGGGCCGACGTTTCGCGTCCCGCATGGCCGTGCACACGCCCGCGCAGTCGATGGATTCTCGCGTCGCCCTCACGGTCAGCGAGCTCCTCGCAACGCTCCGGTCCGCGGTTTCCCGCCATCCTGCGTTCTCGAACATCCTCGTCCGTGGAGAGATCGCAGATCTGTCTCGCCCGCCGTCCGGGGTCGTGTACTTCCACCTCGCGGATGGGTCCGCGCAGATTCCCTGCGTCCTCTTCCGCTCCGCCGCCCCGGGCGTGCGGTTCGAGCTTCGCGACGGAATCGAGGTTCTCGCGGAGGGCGATGTCGACGTGTTCCCCGCAAAGGGGCAGGTGCAGTTCCTCGTCCGGTCGCTCGCTCCAATCGGACGCGGTGCCTATTGGCTCTCCTTCGAGCAGGTTCGGGACCGTCTGGCGGCGGAGGGCCTGTTCGACGCGTCGCGGAAGCGGCCGCTCCCTCGATTTCCTCGAGTGATCGGCCTTGTGGCCTCGGAGGCGGGCGCGGCCATGCACGACGTCCTCGCGGTTCTCGGACGCCGATACCCATTGGCGGAGGTCATCGTGAGTCCATGCCTCGTGCAGGGCGCGGGGCCAGG
>CAYOUM010000109.1:2844-5626 GCA_964407185.1 uncultured Methanomassiliicoccales archaeon
CATCGATCGAGATCGCGCTCGAACGGATTGCGGGTGACGTCGACGTTGCCATCATCGCCCGCGGCGGAGGATCCCTGGACGACCTGTGGTGTTTCAACGACGAGCGAGTCGCGCGGGCGATCGCGCGGTTCCCCGCACCGGTCGTCTCGGCGGTCGGCCACGAGACGGACGTGACGATCGCGGACTTCGTTGCCGATGTGCGGGCACCCACGCCGAGCGCGGCCGCGGAACTCGTCTCGCCTGCTCGCGAGGACTTGCGTCGGTTCCTAGAGATGGCGGCGAAGCGTCTCGTGGGCCGAGTTCGCGATCAGATCGACGCGATGCGGAGGCAGCTCGAGTCCCTCTCCATCCCGTTCCGGCCAGAATCGCTCGTGCGGCTTGTCGGGGTACAGCGGCAACGTCTCGCGTCCTTGGCGGTGTCGTTCGAACGGGAGACTAGGCAATTCCTCGCCGGACTCCAGGGCCACTTGCGGGCGACCACTTCGCGCCTCGAGGCGGTGAGCCCCATGGCGACGATTGTGCGGGGGTTTGCGATCGTTTCGAAGCGAGACGGTTCCCTCGTTGACTGGATCGGAGCTGTCGCTCCCGGAGAGACGATTTCAATCCTTGTCTCGGATGGAACCATCGAAGGCATCGTTCGAATGACGCGAAGGAGGATAGCATGACGGAGAAGACCCTTGAGGAGGCGTTCGCGGAGCTCGAGTCGAAGCTGGAAGCGCTCAGCGCAGGGCACCTCTCGTTGGCGGACGCATTGCGGATGTACGAGGACGGAATCGCCCTGATCCGCAACTGCGAGGAGGAGCTCGCGGAGGCGGCCCTGCGGGTGACCCGGCTAACCGCGGGCGCGCCTTCTGCCGACTCCGGATGATCGGTCGCCATCATACGCGAACACGGGAGAGTCCAGTGGGGCACGGCCGGCGATAGCCCGTGTCATCGGCGTGACGATGTACCCGCCCTCGAGGGTGCCGACGATGGCGCAACGGCGTGTGCCCCATGTCCAGTAGTATGCGGCGACGTACGCGCATAGGATCGCATCCAACCGGTCCTCGTAGTCCTTGAACCCCCTGCCACGGAGGCCCCGCACATCGCGTTCGAGGATTCGATGGATTCCGTCCATCGGCGGGTCGAATTGGGCAAGGCGAAGGAGGAGGGATCCGAGCGCTCGCAACGCCCGCCATCGCGTCGCATAGGTGCGCCCCTGACGTGCTTTGTACTTCAACGTTCGCTTCAAATCGAAGAGTGCGACCGTCGCGGCGTGCGGGTACGTCTCGAACACGAGCCGTGTGTCCCGCCGCGGGACGAGATTGCTATCGTGGCGATAGCCCCTCGCCCCTAACTCCACAACGAGTTCCCAGATTCGGTTCCCGCCATAGTGGCGCAATCCGCGGCGGGTCGCCGGATCGAACAACCGGGTCATCAGGCGATCCCCCTCGCGGCCGCGTCGCTCCCATGGGACGACGAGCGGTGCGTCGATCGCCACGATTGCCGGATCCCCGCGGATTTCGCGATGCATGGAGGCAACGATGTCCTCGTTCGCACGCAACCCGCCGATGGCTTCGCGCACGGTCCAGCGGTTCCGTTCTCGATCAGCGATGGCGAGGCCTGAAGGATTCCGCGGCGACCACGCGAGGTCGATCCCAACCGCATACACGGCCGCGGTAATCCCGAAGGCACAGAAAGCTTCGCGGTGGATGGGCTAAGTGAGGCGGTCGACTAAAGAATGGAGGACAGCGGGTTCCCATGGCGACCGCTGTCCGTCTGGGAGGGGGTGGTCATCCGAGATTGTAGGAAACCAGGATGACCTCGAGATGCACCGCTTTCATTTCGTCCCTGCTGACCGTCACGACCGCGCGGATGACGTTGCGGGCGTCGGGGCTGAACCACGCTTCCACGGATCCATGGGGGATTCGCTCGACATGGGCGAGTTCGACCGCCATCGCAAGGTCGTCTTTCACCGAGACGTCCCCAAGGGAACGTTCCACTGCCGTGCCGATCGCGCGGAACGCGCCCGCGGGCGTCTCAACGTCCTCGAACGTCCCGCTCTTGACCATGTACACGAGCGGGACCTCGAAGGAGAATCGCTTGCCGATCTCGATCCACCCATCGGGGACGTCCACTCGGAACACGGCGAGGCCCTCGACCGACGCATTGGTCTTGACCGTCCACATCTCGTTCTCCTCGATCGGGAACGACCAGTGGTCCCACGCGGGCTCGTACGTCGCCCGTAGGTGCACGACGAGGGAGGTGTGCGCAATGACCTCTATGTCGTGCTCCGCATCGACCGGCACACTCTTCGTGCCCTCGAGGCGGACAATCCGAACGTCGAGGAGTCTCGCGAGGTTCTCGGTCCGGTACAGCGTGTAGCCGTCCACGGAGGCCGCCATGAACCGAATCTCCGGCCGCTCATGGAAGAGCGATGTGCCGCTTTCCTTGGTGACACCGTGGTCAAACTCGAACGTGCCGCTCACGGAGATGTTGTAGGCCGCGCCGGCGCCCTCGACCGTCTCGATCGCGGTCACCTCCTCTGCGATCTGGCCATGAAGAATCCGTGTCGTCCACTCGTACCCATCACTGGTCAGGCTCACGTTGTAGACCCATCGGTTCCCGACGGCCCAAACCGGGACCTCGACGGCGGAGGGTAACGGCTGCTGTGTTGTGTCCGGGTTCGTCCCGGGATTGTCAGCAAGGGACTGCGGCGCGGGGAGCTGTGGCGCGAAGGCGATGCTCGCAAGGATCGCCAGTACCACGGCCGCAGACGCGAAGCCGACCCAAGCTACGCGAT
>CAYOUM010000110.1:0-5567 GCA_964407185.1 uncultured Methanomassiliicoccales archaeon
CCGCCAGATGCCTCGGTAACCGCTTGTGTATCGAGCCCGCCACCAAGCAGCTCGTCCAGTGCCTTCGAGCCGGTTGTGAGTTTCGCGACACTCTTTCGCCGCTCGAGGATCACATCGCCCGTCTCGAACCCGCCGACGTCAACCGCCTCGCGCGCCGCTTGGATGATCTTCTGCGCGATGTTCGTTCCGATTTCCGCGATATCTGCGAGGGTCATCGGCGAGGCCACGGCAAGGGCCATGAGGTCGTTGATCCCTGCCTCGCGGAGCTTCTCCGCCGTCGCGGGACCTACGCCCGGAAGCTCTTCGATGCTCTTCGCTGCATCCACCTTTCTCGCCACGTCTGCGAAACGCTCGACTCCATATAAAGGCCATCGCGAGAGGTGCCTGAAAGTGCCTGTCTTGGAGGGTTCGGAAGACCTCCCCTGAGGGCTCAAACAGGGCCAATCAACCGCCTCGTAATCGAGGAGACGTGGGGAGGGCGGCCCGTCACGAACCCTCGACGAGCACGACTAGGGTTCCGCAATGGAGGTGTATTCGCTGAGCAACAGGCCGTCGGCCCCGGCCGCCCGGATAAGCTGGAGATCCGCCGTCACGACCTTCGTGTTCAGGAGTTTCGCCAATGCGATATACGCGGCGTCATAGACGGACAGATAACTGGCGTACGCGAGACGGAGCGCGCGACGTCCGAACTCACCCGCCAGGTTGTGGTAGTGGAGGCCGTAGCCTTCGAGAGCGCTGTGAATTTGCTGGGCGCGCTCCACGGAGACGACCGGTGAAAAGCGGATCGCGTTCATGACCTCGAAGGGCAGCAGGGACGGGGCATGGAGTTCGGCGTCCCCCGCGACGAAATCGTCACGCAGCAGGAGGGACTGAAGGGAGCCCTCCTCCTCGAGGAACCATTTCGCAATGACGCTAGCGTCGGGCACGATGTCCATACCGGGCGTCCCTCCATTGGCGGATGACCTTCGTGCTGTCGAAACCCGCGGGGGAGCGGGTACGAATGCGGTCCGTGAGCTGCGCCGCGCGGACCCGATTTCGGAGGCTCGCCTCGCCAATGATCCTCGAAATCGCGGCCCGAATCGCATCGCTCCAATTGATGGGAGTTCGGTCCATTCGGCGCTTGAGGTCGTCGTCGACGCGAACCGTGACGAGGGGCATTGTCTATACATTCTAGACAGTCTATATAATCCTTGGTGTTTCGCATCGCTGACCGCGGGAACCCTCAGAGCGCCTCTTAAGGGACGGGTTACCGCTCCGCCGGAGGGCGCTGTGCGCAAGGAGAGATGAGCCGCCGACTGGTGCCCCCTCGCGGATCACCCTTAGCGCTCATAATACCACGCTGCGGGCTTGACCAGATTATGGCCACCCGTCGTGTGTCAGAACTTGGGATCCGCCCTTCTACATGTGCCATGAGGGTTTCCGCAAGTACGCCGAGTACACCAGCCAGAATGCGGCGAGCCCACCGGCAAGAACGAGGACAGGTAGGTAAAGCGAGTAGTGTTCCCAGGGGGTCGGGGCAACGACTACGAACGCGCGCACGTCCACTTCGACTCGGAACGGATTGTCATTTCGGATGAGGAATTGCGGACGGTCAGATCCTTGTGCGTCCTCGCTCGTCTCGAAGCTATGGCTAAACGCGCCCCCAAGGTTTTCCGCGATCATCGCACCAGCAAACGTGAGCCGGAAGTAGACCGCCTCGGGCACGTCGCTGTCGGGTCGGGTCGTGATCACCCCGGCGGTCACGAGGACAAAGGAGCCGCGCGGGAGGAGTTGATCGTCGCCGAGCGTAAAGCTCGTTGTCTGTTCCCCCGGCATCGACGTGACTCCAGAAAAGTCGAAGACGGTATGGCCATAGCCGTTCCAAGGGAGCGGACTAGCTGACACGTAACCGTACAAGATGAGCGCGCCGACGGCAACGATGACGAGAGGTATCCACGAGATAGGCCTGACGCCCACGACCGCTGATTGTCGAGAGCAACAATGAAGGTTACCTAATGAGCCAGGCAACTGTTCTCAGGCGCAACCGAAATAAGACCCTCATCCGTGTTGTTCCCCGTGGCGGAGCGAATCAGCTTCGACCGCGTCGCGGACGTATACGACGAAACGCGGAGCCTCCCCCCAAGGGTTCTCGCGAAGGCCGCAGGGTTCCTGGCCGAGGAGCTTCAAGGGAAACGAGTCCTCGAAATCGGCGTCGGCACAGGGCGCATCGCCGTACCGCTACAGAAGAGCGGCATCGAGCTCGTCGGCATCGATATCGCACCGCAGATGGTTGCCCATGGTCGGGAAAAGGGTCTCCGGAATGTCGTGTTCGCGGACGGCGCCCGCCTACCGTTCCGCGATCGGACGTTCGACGCGGCCACCTCGAACCATGTCCTCCATCTCGTCGCAGACTGGAGGAATGTCCTCCGAGAAGTGGAGCGGATCCTGCGGCCCGATGGGGTGTACTTCACGATCTTTGAGCACTCCGTTTCCTCCGCCTCCCCGCACGAGCGTTACCGCACGCTTGTGCAAAGCCTGGGGTGGACACGCACGCATCCGGGGCTCCATGAGCGGGACTTCCCGAAGGTCGTCCCGCCCGCGCGTCTCGCGCACGTAACCCATCACGAGGTACAGGTCTCCGCCGATCGAATCCTGGACTCCCTGCAGCAGCGCCTCTTCGCGTTCATGTGGAAGATCCCCGATGACATCCACGCACGGACGATGGACCTGCTCCGGCGGGAGCTGGGCGGCACGACCCTCGACCGCAGCTTCGATCTCGAAATTGCGTACTGGACGCGGCCCCTCGTTGGAAAGCTTGCAGGTGCACCCTAAAGGTCCTTCGGGGCTCCCGCGAACTTGATCAGCGCGTCGCGCTCCATGAAGTGGAGCTCCCCGAGCACGACGATGCAGTGGAGCGGTCGGCCGACGTCGCGGGGGAGGAGGTTCTTGACTCGGCCCGAGATCGCCTTCGGGTCCGATGACCCGACCTGTGACAGGATGCACACCACTGTTTCCTGCGTCAGCACGTCACTCCCACGCTCGCGCGCGGTCTCGAGGAGATACCGCAAGGCCTCTCTCGGATCGAGGAACTCACCACCTTCCATGAGGTCGAGGAGGACCAGTGTGTGGAGGCCGCGCTCTCGATTTTCCGCAATGACCTTGAGCGGGGAAGTGGGCCGAAATTCGTTCGTTGTGAAGGGCACCGTGGTCGTGCGACCGAACTTGTAGCTCTGTAGTCCCAAGAGGCCGGCAGCCGCGGACACGATGCTGGGACCATGGATGATCCTCGTCGGGATCCCCGCCTCATGGGCCCGCAACCGCAGCTCGACATGCGTCGTCGCCGCCATCGGATCGCCGGGAACGAGAAGCGCCGCGCGCCCGTCTCGAGCGGCCTCGAGGATCTCCGCTCCCTGTTCGAGCTGCTTTCGAGTGAGGACACGAATCGACTTTCCAATGAGAAGCTCCAAAGTCTGCACGGTCGTCCCCCGCAGGTTCGACGTGTAGAATTCTGCGAACAAGGAGTCCGCGTCCCGAGCTGCCTCGAGACCCTTCAAGGTGATGTCCTTCTCATCGAACAGTCCGAGGCCGATGAAGATGAGCTCCCCCATGGCGGGCGCGGAACCGCCCGCAGGCGGAAAAACTTAATCAGGCGCGGGTCGCGCGGCACCCGCAAACTCGGTCCCGCGTCGCTCCTTTGCCGCAAGGTGACTGTCGTGGGTTCGAATCCCAGCAGGCGCTGTGCTGCGGATCGAGATTGTTCGGGCAATCAGCGTTTTCTCAGCGAGGATGCCCCTGATGTGGAAGGCGGAGTGGAAGGCGTCTCCCCATCTTCAGCAGACGCCCCGGAAACAGGCGGCAGGATCTCGCGCGGCCCATAGGCCTCTTCTCCATGGAGGGTTAGATCCAAACCGATGTCCTCTTCTTCGGATTTCACCCGCAGGCCCATCGCCTTGTCCAGGGCCAACAGGACGACCCAAGTCGCCCCAAAGCTGAAGGCCCAAGTGGCCGCAACGCCGACGAGCTGGGGAATCATCTGAGCGGGGTTTCCGAAGAAAAGACCATTGTTCCCCGCGGGATTGATGAGTCGGTCCGCGAAAAGGCCCGTCGCAAGGGCCCCCCAGGTCCCACCGATCCCGTGGACGGCCCAGACATCGAGGGCATCATCGAAGCTCTTCCGGTTCTTGTACTCGACCGCAGCGTAACAGAAGAGCCCCGCGCCGAAGCCGATGGCGAGGGCGGCGAGAGGCCCGACGAACCCGGAGGCGGGGGTGATGGCCACGAGGCCCGCGACAGCCCCGGTGCAGGTGCCCACCACGCCAGGCTTGCCTTTGTGAAGCCACTGGACCGTCATCCATGTCAAGCCCGCCGTGGCGGTGGCCGTATTCGTGACGACGAAGGCGCTGGTAGCCAGGGATCCGGACGCCACCGCGCTCCCCGCGTTGAAGCCGAACCATCCGAACCAAAGGAGGGAGGCTCCGAGGACCACGAACGGCACGTTGTGAGGGGGCATGGGTTCAGTTCCGTGGCCCCTGCGCTTGCCCAACACGACCACCGACGCCAAGGCCGCCGCCCCCGCGTTGATGTGGACGACCGTCCCTCCGGCGAAGTCCAGGGCTCCGAGGCCCCTGATCCATCCTCCCGCTCCCCAGACCCAGTGAGCGACCGGGGAGTAGATGAACGTGGACCAGAGGATGATGAAGAGCACGAAGGAACTGAACTTCATCCGGTCCGCGAAGGCCCCCACGATCAGAGCGGGCGTGATGATCGCGAACATAGCCTGGAAGATCATGTAGGCCTGATGCGGTATCGTCGGGGCGTAATCCAGGTTTGGCTCGAGGCCGACTCCCTGGAGCCCGAACCACTCGGGCCCTCCGACAACGCCCCGTTTGTCGGGTCCGAACGCGATCGAATAACCCCAGAGGACCCAGAGGACGCCGACCAAGAGGACGGTCGTGAAGCATTGCATGATGATCGCATTGACGTTCTTCCTCCGGACGAGGCCCCCGTAAAAGAAACCCAGGGCAGGAGTCATCACGAGGACGAGGGCCGCTGAGAGGAGGACAAAAGCCGTGTCGCCGGTGTCCACGGGAATCTACCCCACCTCCGAAGCCAAGTGTACGATTTTTGGCCGCAAGTCCTTGTCAAACTTAAATCTGCTGTCCCTCTTGCTGGACAAATGACCAGACTCTTCGAGGAAAAACGTTTGTTCGGTCGTCCCGCGTGTTGCGATGCCGAAAATGGACAATCGAACGGAGCCCCCACGCAGGCGGGGACATGGACTCTCCGCCGCCGAAGCTATTTATTGAGTCCGGACCATTTCCCACGCGCATGATGGAACGGGTGAAGGTCGGCGAGGTCTCCCACTACTACGGGAAAATCGGCGTCGCGACGATTCGACTCACGGACGGAAGCGTTGCGGTCGGCGACATGATCCAGATCCAAGGGCCAACGACGAACCTCACGGAGCGCATCGAAACGATGGAGATCGAGCACGCGTCCGTGCGGCAGGCAGGGATGGGGCAAGAGGTCGGCGTCCGGGTCAAGGAACGCGTCCGGGAGAAAGATATCGTCTACAAGGTCGCATCTAC
>CAYOUM010000111.1:0-5545 GCA_964407185.1 uncultured Methanomassiliicoccales archaeon
GGGGTCGGAGGGGTGCAAGGAAGACCGCGCCGATAATAATCGACAGGATTCCCGCGATCCCGAATGCCCCGAAGCCTGGCGTCTTTAGCTCGACCACGATGAAGATCACACCGATCACGATGAGCAAGATCGCGATGGGATCGACGCTGAAGCCGAGACCGATGATGGCGAGGAGCAACACGATGATTCCCGCGATTTCGGCTCCGTGTCCTGGCGCGGACAGACCGAAAATCAGCAGATAAATTCCGAGGATGAGGAGCAGAGACGAGATTAGCGGATCCGATAAGACGGAGAGGAAGCCCACGCGCAATGAGGGTCGGAACGTGACGACCTCTGCGTCCGTTACCGCGACGACGAAGTCCTTTACGGTCACGGCGGGAGGCCCCACTTCTTGAAGGAGGATTCTCTGTCCATCCGCCTGCGCGAGGAGGTCCTGGACGCTGTCCGCAACAAACTCCGTGGCCCCGAACCGCCTTGCATCCGATGGGTTGAGGTTCAGGTTGTCGACGACGAACCGCTCTGCGAGCGACTCGTTTCGGTCTGGGATGACGTGCAGCGCGATCTTCGCCCGGAGGCTCTGTACGACGGCTTGGATGATCTTCTCATCCGTGACCGGTTCGACCCCGCTCGGCCCGATGACGACGGGTTGCACGGATCCGATCGTCGATCCCGGCGCCATCGCAGCGATGTCCGTTGATTCCAGAAGGATCGTGCCCGCGCTCCAGGCGTGCGCGCCGACTGGGCCGACCCACCCAAGGACGGGGAGATTGGCGTCCAAGAGGAGGCTCGCGATCGCCTCCGTCTCCGCGAGGGCGCCGCCTGGGGTGTCAAAGCGGACGACGAGGGCGGCGTACCCGCCAAGCGCCGCTTCGTCGACTGCCTCCCGCATGTACTCGAGCGTGGACCCGTCGATTGCATCGCCGATCTCGGCGAGGAGGACGCGCCGCCCCTGGGCTTGCGCGCCCGGTGCAAGCATAGCGAAGAGGAGCGCGCCGATTACGATTCCGAGAATGAAGAGACTCCGCGGAGCCGAGGTCGAGGTCACTCCTTGCGCTCCCCTCGCTTCGCAATCGCCGCCGTCATCGCGGCCACATCGCCCGCGAGTGTCCCCGCCGTGGTCGACGTGACGACGACCATGTTCTTTTCGCGAGCGATTTCCGTAAGGGTCTGGAGCTCTCGAAGCCGCATCGCGGCGGGGGCGTCACCATACAGCTGTGCGGCTTCCTTCATCTTCTGCGCAGCCTGGAACTCGCCCTCCGCCATGATGACCCGGGACCGGCGTTCCCGCTCGGCCTCCGCTTGCTTTGCGATCGCCCGGACCATCCCCTCCGGCAACGTCACGTCCCGCAAGGTGACCGAGGACACCTTGATTCCCCACGGGTCCGTGGCCGCATCCAGGAGGACTTGAATTCGCCTGCTCAATTCCTCCCGCTTCGAGAGGAGCTCGTCGAGCTCGACCTGCCCGAGGACGTCTCGCAATGTTGTTTGCGCGAGCAGGTTCGTCGCGAACGTGTAGTTCTGTACCACGGTGATCGCTCGATTGGGGTCGTACACCCGGTAATACACGACGGCGTCGACCTCGACGGAGACGTTGTCCCGGGTCACAACCCGCTGCCGCGGAACGTCAAATGCGACCGTGCGGAGGTCGATCAGAACCCGTCGGTCTATCATTGGGATGATGACCGTGAGACCCGGCCCTTTCGGTCTCGGGAACAGCCGGCCGAGGCGGAAGATCACGAGCCTTTCGTACTCCCGGACGACCTTGATTGCCGCCGCGAGGAACGCGAGCACGATGATTATCAGAAGAACCGCTGCCACAATCTCATGGAAGGCCATTCTACCCTCACCCCGTCTGGCAAAGACGTGTGTCTTGGATAAATACGTTCGCCGGGCGTCCCCACATGAACCTTTCGCGGGGAAGTTATGGTTCCTTGGCCCTCGCCGAATGGTCCTCGGCTCGTGGGGGTAGGCCATACAGCACGTCCCGATTCGCTTCTAACTGGTCGGTTTTCATGCCGAGGAATCCCGCCGCGGTGCGAACCTGCACGCCGTGGTCTTCGCCCGCGCGCAGGACGGGCTCGATCCAGGACTGCCAAGTGCGGTCTCGGAGTGCGTGATGGTCGACGATGACGGTCTCCACTGGCGTGTTCCGCACGATTCGCATAAGGTTCGTGATTGACTGCCTTGTTCGGGCTTCAGGATAGTTCTCTGGCATATGCGTCATCGGGCCATCGACGTACAGGACGGAGGGCTCGGAGTCGAGGATGAACGACAGGTGGGCCTTCAGTGGCGGACCGAGGACGTCGGAGGTGTGGAGGAACGTTTCCCTGCCCTCCGAGATCCGCGTCATGACAACGTACCCGAGTTCATCATTGAACCCATGGGGCACGGCGGGCGAGAATGTGAGCTGTGTCTTTCCGAAATCGAATGTATGTCCGTCCGCGACCTGGATTTCCTTCGGATATTTCTTCAGTGAGCGAACAAAGGCGCTCGCCCTCTCTCGCTGACTCTGATTGATGTGAGAGGAGCCGTCCTTCAGGAGCGCGAGCTTCCCGCGGAAGATGGAGGGCGCCTTTGGGTTGTGGTGATCGAAATGGTAATGGCTCACCGTGAGCACGTCAGCGCGTTTCGCCGCGTCTCGAATTTCCCGCCACAATTCGCGTTGGCGGTCCTCTTCTGTCGGGTGTGGCGTGAGGTCGTAGCGGTATGGGGCAAGCCGCACGCTCGGGTCAATGAGCACGGAGACATCGGGCGTTTCTACAAGCGTAGCCATCGAGCGCGCGCCGAGGCTGTCGGCGGCGAGGGGGGTGAGTTTCATGGGCGCACGGCTTCCCGATTCTCGATCTGCAGTGGCGTTGTGACCCGGCCATGGCAGTGGCTAGGAAAAGGCTTCGTTGCGGGCGGACGAGCTCATCGGGCGTTCGTCTCGCGACGTGGAAAGAATTCGGGCCAAAAAACTCTTATCGCGGGAGGCGCGATGGGCGGCCCGTGCTCCCCTCGAGATGCTTGAGGTGTGGAGCCGAGAGCCGGGATGCGCTCTGTGCCACGTGCGTGGAGTACCTGAGCGGATATCATCCCCTCTGGCTCGATGCCAACTTGCTTCTTGGCCCCACGATCCTTCGGTCCGCGAATCCTCGAGACCGAGCGTGGCTCGCGATTGATCCGACGGCGGACGTCGAATGGCGGGAGGCCGCACACGAAGACCCCGCCACCATGGCGATGGCGATCGTCGACACCCTTCGACTGGGTCAAGGACAGGCCTTGCTCTCCGAGGGGGACGCGGAGCACGTACATGCGTTCCTGAGCGCGACGAAAGCGAGGCCTCCGAAAGACCCGAAACAACGGGAAGCGCTCGCAGCTCTCTTCCGACACATCGCGAGCATCCCTTCGATGCCCCCGCATCTTGCGGACGAGTACGCAGCCCGCGTGCGGTCCCTCACGAAGTCCGTTCATCCGGCTTCACCACTGAAGGAGACCGCACCGCCTCCGGGCGAGGAGGAGCCCTCGATTCCCGAAACATCTGGGCCTTTGCAAGCGCCCGAGGAGGCCGAGGAGCTGGTTCCTGAGATCCCCGTAGAACCGTCTGAGAAGGCTGCCGAGGATAGTGAGCTTTTCAGCCTGTTCCCGGAGGAGGAAGAGCCGTTCCTGGAGGAGGCCCCGATTGCCACGCCAGGACCGCCGCCGAAATCAGAAGCCCCGCACGAGGAGGCTGCCGCCATCGCAGACGCCGCGAGGCGTGCAGAGGATGCCGCGGCGAAAGCGACGGAGGAGGCGGAGCGCGCAGCCCGCCTTCGGGAAGAAATCGAGAGGGACAAGTCCGAGATGGATTCGTGGGTCCAGCGGGAGGCTCAGAGGATAGAAGCGCACGCCGCGGAAATCCGCGAGAAGGCTCGGACGATCGAGGAGAAGGAATCTGAGCTCCAAGCGAAGGAGGATGAGGTCGTCGCGAAGGTCACGGACCTCGAGGAGAAAGAGCGTGCGGTACGGGAGAAGATCGAGTGGGCGGAGAACGATGAGAAGCGCCGCGCCGTCATGGAGTTTCTCGACACCGTGCCGGGGATGACGATCCCAACGGCGAAGGCGCTCACGAATGCCTTCCCGGATCTGGAATCTTTGCGGGCGGCGAACGTGAAGGCGCTCGCGCAGTGTAAGGGTGTCACAGAGGCGCTCGCGAAGGAGATCCGCGCGATTCTCGCGCCGGGTGAAAAGGGGAAGCCGCTCGACTACCGCCAGCAGGCGAACGCGTTGCTCGAGGAGGGCGACATCGAGGCCGCCCGCCGGGTGATCGAGGCCGGCCTCCAGGACCACCCCGATGACGAACACCTCTGGATTGAAAAGGCGGAGCTCCTCGTTCTCATGGATCGCCCTTCCGAGGCCGTTCACTGTTACAATCGAGCCCTCGACATCAATCGCGGGAACCAGCAGGCATGGTATGCGAAGGCGAACCTCCAGTTCGCGGCCGGGCGGCATGCGGACGCGATGGACTGCCTTCACGAAGCCCTCCGGCTCGACCCCTCGAAGGCGGGCGACGTCCTCCTCAAGGCCGAGCAACTTCGGATCGAAGGGCAGCTGAGTGAGGCCGCGTTTCTCTTCCAGAGCGTTCTCGACACGAACCCTGAGAACGCGCGCGCGATCCTCGGCCTCGCGGACTGCATGCAAGCGCTCGGGGACATCGACACCGCGGAGGCTCTCGTCGATCGCGCCCTGCAGACGGAACCCACGAACCCGGGCGCGCTCTATCGAAAGGGGGCGCTCCTGGATCGGAGGGGTCGCTGGGGCGCGGCGCTCCAGCTATACAACCGTGCAATCGCGCTCTCCTGGAACCACCCGGACGCGTGGGTTGGCAAGGGCAAGATCTACCTGAAACGCGGGAGGTACAGGGAGGCGCTCGAGTCGTTCGACAAGGCCCTCGAGTTCGCGAATGCGCGGGTTGATGTGTGGCTCGGAAAAGCGCAGGCCCATTGGGCCGTGGGGGAGCGGGAATCGGCGGGGGCAGCGCTGGACCGCGCAACACGGCTCGACCCGGAATCGGTCGAGGCGAAGCGTGTCGCGGGGATGTTCGCGAGCGGAGAGGGCGCGGGCGAGGAACTGCCCTCGGGCCTCGAGGAGTTCGTGGAGGCCGCGGAGCCGGAGAAGGAAGACGCGGCGACCCTCCTCCAGCTTGCGGAGACGGCACTCGAGGGCGGCGATCCGTACCTCGCGATGGTCCGCTACGACCAGCTCCTCGCGACAAACCCGTCGTCGGCGGATGCGTGGACCGGCAAGGGGATCGCGCTGCAACAACAGGAAAAGTACACCGAGGCCTTGGCGTGCTATGATGAGGCGCTCACGCTCCGTCCGAAGCACGAACTCGCGAACCGCTGGCGGCAGGCGTGCTTGAAGCGGATGGGGGGAACCAAGTCGTGACACCATCCGATCCGATGGCGGGGGAGCACCGGTTCCTGCCGAGCGTGGTGACCCTCGAGGAATCGATGCGGGCGGGGAAGCGGAACCTCTCGGCGGGTCAGCTGACCGAGGCTCTTGAACACTTCAACGCGGCCCTGAA
>CAYOUM010000112.1:0-5528 GCA_964407185.1 uncultured Methanomassiliicoccales archaeon
AAGCTGATTCGGATGATCCGCGAATCCCCGAAGGCCGCGGGCCACGAACGAATCTACCTCCACGGCGAGAAGAGCGCGGCGATGACTCGGGAGCGGTTGGCCAAAGGGATCCCGCTCGGTCCGAAGGTCGCCGCGTCCCTCCGGAAAGTCGGGTCGGAGACCGGGGTCCCATGGCCGGGATGAGCGTCTCAGGATAACCTCATTTGCCGAGCCGGGATGGGAGACGCGATGGACCGATGGGACGCCGTTGTCGTCGGCGGCGGGATCCTTGGGACATCCGTGGGCTACTGGCTCGGAGCACGTTACGACGGGCGAATCGCGGTGCTCGAGCGGGAGAAGCAGGTCGCGGTCCATACGAGCCATCGGAACACCGGCGTGATCCACCGGCCGTTCTACCTGCACCCCGAGAAGAGGCGGGTGTTCGCCCGCGCAGCACAGGCCTCGTATGGCCTATGGAAGCAGTACGGGAAGGACCGCGGCCTCCCCTTCGAGGAAGTCGGCACGTACGAGGTCGCGTTCGATGATGGCGGTCTTGCGACTTTGAAGACCTACGTCACGTGGTCCGTGAAAAACGGGATGGCGCCGGGCGAGGTCGAACTCCTTGACGCGCGCGAAATGCGTCGGCGGGAGCCGAACGTTACGTGCATGGGTGCGCTTTTTTCGAAGACGGACTCCTCCGTCGACTACCGCGCCTTTACGGAGGCCCTCCGTGCGGACGCGGAGGGACTTGGTGTGACCTTCCTGACGGGCGCGGGCGTGCGGGAAATCCATGCCCTCGGCGACAATCTCCACATCCTCCTCGACAACGCTTCGGAGCCCATTACGGCCCGATACCTCGTGAATTGTGCGGGCGGTGGCGCCGTCGACATCGCTCGCATGATGGGGGTCGGCCTCGAGTACGCGGACCTCCACTTCCGCGGCGAATACTGGATCGTCGACGAGTCGGTCATGAATCTCGTTGACCACAACGTGTACGCTGTCCCCCGCCACAAGGAGATGCCGTTCCTCGATCCCCACTGGATCGTGCGCGCGAACGGACGACGGGAGATTGGACCGAACGCGGTGCCCGTCTCGAGCCCATGGGCGTACGAGGGCCTTGCCCGTCCGCGCGTGGTTCGACAAGCTCCTCGAGCCGCCCGTCCGGAATAAGGTTCGGCTCCTCCTGAACCCGGAGTTCGTGGGCCTCGCGGCGGGTGAAATGCTGAGCTCCATCTCAAAGGCCGAAATGCTCGGGCGCGTGCAGAAGTTCCTTCCCGCTCTCAAGGAACGCCACCTCATCGCTCCCGGCACGGCCGGGGTCCGGAGTCAGATCGTCGACCGGAACGGGCAGCTGGCGCAGGAGGCGGTCGAGGTCCCGGGCCGGCACTCGTACCACATCCTAAACTACAACTCGCCCGGGGCGACGGGAGCGCCCGCGTACGCAGCGTACCTCGTCGACCGCCTCGCATCGCGCGGAGACCTCGATCATCTCAAGAAGAATCCAAAGCCGCAGAAGATCTGGGACTGGGCGACGGTCGCGAAGGCGATGGGGCTCGCGGGCTGAGGTTTCGACTGATCTCGGAAAGTATTAGTGTAAGGATTGCCTTACGAATCCCGATGGCGAACGTGGCCACGGTCACTTCTAAGGGCCAGGTTACGCTTCCCGCCGCCTTGCGCAGGAAATACGGCATCAAGAAGGGGACTCGACTCATCTTCCTCGAGGCGGGTGGCGAGCTGCGTCTATTGCGGGAAGAGGACCTCAGACGCATGTTCGAGGTATTCGACCGCCTGCGGAAGGAGACGCGCGTCACTCCCGGAGAGCTCGATGCGCTCGTGAGGAAAGTCAGGACTCGCCTCTGGAGTGAACGGTACGCGAGTCGCGCTTGATTCGAACACGATTCTCTCGGGACTTCTTTACCGAGGGAATGAACGTGAGCTCCTCACCGAAGGCGTCGCGGGACGAGTCGCCCTCGTCGTCGCGGAGGATACCGTCGAGGAAGTGCTCTACGTGATGCGGGAGCGCTTTGCAAACCACCCCGCGTTCGGAGAAGCAATCGAATGGCTCGAGCGTCTCCTGTTGGCTTTCGAACTCGTGCCGCGAACCGCGTATCGAGACACGGTCGCACGCGCTGCGAGGCTTCTTCGGGATCCCGAGGACGCGCCGGTGCTCGCCTGCGCGCTCGCGGCGGGAGTCGATTCCTTGGTTTCCGGTGATCGCGACCTTCTCGTCCTGAAGGCTGTACAAGGAGTTCGGATCCGGCGAACGGCGGAGGTCCTGCGAGAGATCCGACGACGGACCTAGAGTCAGAGGAACCGTGCGCTCATCGTGATCTCGGCCTTCAGCAGTCGGGAGATCGGGCATGTCTTCTTCGCCGCCTCCGCTGCCTTTTGAAAGCTCGGCGCGTCTGCCTTCGGCACTTTCGCGGCTACATCAAGGTAGACGGAGGTCACGGTAAATCCCGCATCCGTCTTTTCGAAATTCAGCGTCGCCCTCGTCTCGATCGTCTCCGGGGTGAGGCCGAGCTTCCCGAGCTCGCTCGACAACGCCATGGAGAAACATCCCGCATGGGCCGCCCCCACGAGTTCCTCCGGGTTCGTCCCCGGAGCGTTCTCGAACCGCGTGGAGAACGAGTACGGGATGCCCTTCAGGACCCCGCTGTCCGTCGACACGGTTCCTCTCCCGTCCTTCAGCCCGCCTTTCCAAACCGCGCTCGCGCCGCGCTTCATTGAAATCCCGCCCTCCGATTCGACGGCGACTCTTAACCCTTCGTAGATTGCTCCTGCCAATCCGTTCGCGGCCGAATCCAGTATGTCGGATCGTCGATCACTACGTACGTGGGTTTTCCGAGACGCTCCTGGTCCCGGATCCACGCGCGCAGCCTCGCACCCGGATCCTCGCCCGGCTCGCCGACGAACCGGAACGGAAGAAGGGAGCGCTCTTCGGCGACGAGCCCGTCTGCGAGAAGCCACAGGTTCCCCCATCCGGTCTTGCGGTACTGGACGAGCAAGTCCACGGGTTTCTGCTTCCCGATGCGGAAGTCCTTCATCACGGCTTCCTGGACCGTCGCGAGCGCCCGGTCGATTGCGTGTGCGCCTTCCTTGGCAGGACTCCCGCCATGGGCAATCGCACGCTCCGCCTCCTCGAGGATCGGCGCGGCCAAGGCCATCAGGGCCCGAAACTCCTCGTTGCCGAACCCGTCGGGGCACGGCGCAAGACACACGACGGTCCCACCGGGCTTCACAGCGCGCGCAGCCGCGTTAATCGCCTTCCCGGCCTGGTACACATTGAGCCCAAGATGGCGGGCGGTCACGATCGCGATGTCCGCGAGGCGCGGGACCTCCGCGACGTACACGCGGTCGAGCGTGTGGCGGAGTTTGCGATGGAGCGTGAGGACCTCCCCGCCCTCGAGGGCCACGAATCCGTGGGCGGGATTGAGGACGCAGAGGATTGCGTACACGAACGTGCCGCGCGCCTGGAGTGCATCAAGCACAATTCGCACCGCGACACGCTTGTACTCATACACGGGGTTGCCGTCAAGGATCCCCATGTCGCAGTTCGGCGCGAACCCGAGGGGACCGAACATCCGCAGGTGATCCGCCGTCGTGACCGCACGACCCGCCACGCCGGGGACGAGCTGCTTCGGCCCGCCACTCACGCCCGCGAAGTAGTGGTAGTCGAGATCGCTCAGGAGGAGCACGACCTCCGACCGGGCGACGCGCCCGTTAAGTTCGACCGGAACGCCGTCGGGCATCGTCCCGAGCCGCTCGAGGTCCGCCCCGTCGTCGTGCGGGAACACGCGCTCCCGCCATCGGGACCACATGGCCTCCCCGAGGACGCGGGCGTACTCGTCGGCCCGCGGCGGCCGGTGCGTCGCGCCCGCGATCACGATCGAGATCTTCTCGCGCACTACGCGAAAATTCGAAAGCCACTGTAGCAGCCCCGGGAGGAGTCGCCTTTGATGGACGCACGGCCGCGTGTGGTCATCGACGATAATCGAGACGTACCCGCCACGGTAGTGGTGCGTAATCCAGTCTTCCAAGGAGGGAACGAGCTCCGGTGTCGATGAGACCTTGAGTGCGCGTTCGAGGGCATCGTCACCATCGGGAAGTTCCGGTGCGCCGGCAGCGAGAGTCAACGGAACAAGCCGGCCTTCGGAGAGGACCGCGGGAGGGAGATAGTCCTCGACCCATCGGTCGCCGTACGCCAACAGCGAGATGCGGAGCGCTGCGTGCGATTCCGCCACGGACGAGCGAAGGCGGGCTGCGACTATAAACGGTCACGTGGCGCCGAGTCTCTCGACTACCAGCTTACAAAGTGAAAATGATGGCAGGTCCGCTCTCCACGACATGAAGTGGCCACCGGTCGCCCGGATCTAGCCTCGGATCTCCCCGCCCGGGAAGTCGACGAGTCCCGTGTTCGTTATGGAGCTAGGCTTTGAGCCGCATCTCGACGGTCTGCCCAAGGAATCCGGTCAAGGCGACTCCGCGAGACCGGTCGAGCCGCAGCTCTACGACGGCGTTCTCCCCCGGGCGCAACTGGGATGCGTCGTCGACCACGCCTTTGACGACCGTGATCCCCGCCATTTCACGGACGTCCGTGACGCGTACAACCTGGGTGAAGCGTGGCAGTGCGATCGTGCTCATCGCCTCGGGGTTTCCCGCGTACACGGCCCGCGTGAGCACGCCGGACCTCGTTCGAAGGTTGACGGTGCCCTCGACCACGTACGAGGCGTAGCTCGGCAAGGCGCCGCTCGGCAGTCCACTCACGGCCCGAAACGCAACCGCGTCCGCGCCTTTTCCTCCGAGCAGCCCCGCCATCGGCACTGTCGCGCCGATCGCAACCGCTCCGGTTCCTACGCCCACCATCTTCAGAAACATGCGTCGGTCCATCTTTTCCATCGTCCCTCACCTCCCTAGTGCGGCTTTCCCAGGAACGGGAACGCCTTCCTGAGGTCCGTGTGAGCGCCGACATTGTCGGTCGTGCGCGCTGTGTTCGTAACCAGGCCAAGCTCGATGTCGATCACATCGTCCTCGAGCCTTCGACCGTTCAGGAATCCCGCGCTGTTTGAATAGTTGTACGTCAGGATGTCGGGCAAGAGGATTGCGGCGATACCCGCTGCGGCAGCGGCGGTGTACGAGGTCCCGCCGAGGGCGCCTCCCAGCGTCGTCAAGACGCCGACGACCTCGTCGGTGAATTTCTGCGTGTCTTTGTGCGGTTCTGTCCTGTTGAATTCATTCTTTTTCGCGCCCGACATGAACACGGTGTTGATCGCGGGCCGGCCCATCCTCTCGATTTGCTCGAAGTGATCGCCTCCATCTTTGGGCAGGCTTGTCACACCCCAAACGCCGATGTCCGGGTTCGGGCCGAGGGCACTGTTCGGCACCTCGAGAACGATCCCAAACACGTTCAGGTTTATGAAAAAGTCGACCCCCGGAGGCGGCAACGGAAGGCCGGCAAGGAACCAGCCAAGATCAAAGAAGAACGGGTCACTCCGCAATCCCGCGAAAAGCTTGAACTGCCCCGACTCCGCCACGGCCCCAGTCGTACC
>CAYOUM010000113.1:0-5477 GCA_964407185.1 uncultured Methanomassiliicoccales archaeon
TCCCGGGACAATGCCCGTCGCCCCACGAACGGTCCCTTTTCCAGGGTGACTGTCCAATCGAGGCCAAGTTCGAAGGGCGAGTACGTCTGGGACGGGATGACCGCGCGCCGCGAGGAAACGTAGTCCGTGCCGCCGAGGATGAGGCCCGCCTCGATTCTCGCGATGTCCAGAGCTATCAGTCCCGCGGGCGTCATTCCAAACTTTGGCCCGACGTGCATGAGGGCGTCCCAGAGGCGTTCCGCGTTCTCCCTTTCCGTCCAGATCTCGTACCCGAGGTCGCCCGTGTATCCGGTGCGCGATATCGTGACAGGAATCCCGTCGAAACGCGTGTCGATGAACCGAAAATACTTCAGCTTCTCGACGCGTCCGTCCGTGCCCGCAGCAAGGATCGCGCGGGAGGACGGCCCTTGGAGGGCGAGGGCCGCAACATCGTCCGAAACGTCTTCGACGTTGACCTGCATCCCGAGGGCGTTGTCCTCGAGCCACTTGAGGTTCGGTTCCGCGGCCGTGAGTCGGAAGGAGCCATCGGAGAATCGCCACAGTGTCCCATCATCGACTGTCTTGCCGCGATCGTCGCACCACGGGGTGTAGAAAATTTGTCCTGCGGCGAGCTTCGCGACGTCGCGCGTTACGATTTTGTTGACGAGGCGAAACGCATCATCGCCCGTAATGCGATACTTGTAGAGCGGGGACACGTCGATGAGTCCCGCGGCTTGGCGGATTGCGTAGTACTCCATGATCGGGACGAGTTGGTACGAACTAGGGGCCAGATAGCCGGACCAATTCCGCCAGTCCCAGCTCTCACACAGAGCCGAAATGCGCGAGTGAAATGGCGATTCCCGAAGCCCCATAGCCTCCCCACGATCCGATCACATGAACAGAAAGGTCGTCCGGCCCGGCAGGATGCCTTGGCATTTCAATAAAGGTTTGGGGCGCACGCGCGCGATATGGCCAAGCCGTTAAGTAAAGCTCCGGCGGTTGCCTCCCCATGCCTTCTGGCGAGACGCGCAAGGTCCTCGAGGAATACGAATTCGGGAGCACCCCCATGACGGAGATCGTCGCAGATAATGCGGAGTACACGCTCATGGCCACGGGCCAGACCGCGAAGGGCAGAGAGGCCGTCCTCTCTCTTCTCAAGAATTTCTACCGAGAGGCGTTCTCGAACACCGAGACAGATGTTCGGTATGTTGCCGCGGATGAGGAGAAGCATGTCGGTTTCATCGAGTTCACGTTCAAGGGAACGCACACGGGCGAATTCCTCGGGATCAAGCCAACCCAGCGGAACGTTGAGCTGCAGATGTTGAATGCCTACGAGGTCGAGAACGGCAAGATCCAGAAGGCCCGGATCTACTTCGACATGGGAACGTTGCTCCGGCAGCTGGCCCCTTCGAGTCCTCCCTAGTGCGAGCTTCCGCGGCCAAGCCCGTTGCTGGTTGTCGAACGACCGCTGGGGCTCCAACGCTCCCGTTTCCCGGTCCAGATCGACGAAATCAAATTAGACTCTCCCCCGTTACCGCATGCGCGTCATCTCGAACAGCGCAACGGCGCGTCTCGGGATGGCCATGGAGGTTTACGGACGGGCGCAGGTCGGGCGTACGACGCCATCGTCATCGGTGCGGGCCATAACGGCCTCGTGTGCGCCGCCTATCTGGGGAGGGCGGGCTGGAAAGTCTTGGTCGTGGAACGCCGCCACGTCGTAGGCGGTGCAGCGGTGACCGAAGAGGTGTACCCCGGCTTTCGTTTCACCGTCGCCTCCTATGTGTGCAGCCTGCTCCGCCCCGAGATCATCCGGGACTTGGACCTCCCGGCCCACGGTTTCCAGGTCATCCCGCAGGAGTCGACCTTCACGCCCCTGCCCGACGGGAGGTATTTGCTCCGCACCGGGGACGAGCAACAGACGTACCGGGAAATTGGAAAGTTCTCTCGAGAGGATGCGGAGGCATACCCGCGATACGGTCGGCTCATGGCGAAGGTCGCGAAGCTCGTGAAGCCGATCCTGACGATGACGCCGCCGGACGTGGGCTCGATGAGCCTCTCCGAGCTGAGGAAGCTCCTGACCCTGAACCGGCAGATCCGGGACGTGACGGACGAAGAGCTGCACACTTTCCTGAAGCTCATGACGATGAGTTCCGCGGACTACCTGGACGAATGGTTCGAGACGGACGCGCTCAAGGGGACGATCTGCACGAGCGGGATCATCGGCACGTTCCTCGGTCCGCGTTCGCCCGGGACGGCGTATGTGCTGATGCATCACTACATGGGCGAGATCGACGGCGCCTACCGGTCGTGGGGCTACGTGCGCGGGGGAATGGGAGCGGTCAGCGATGCGATCGCCTCCGCGGCGCGGCAAACCGGCGTCGAGATTCGCACGAATGCGTCGGTTCGGAGAATCCTCGTAGAAGATGGCAAGGCCATGGGGGTCGAACTGGAGGATGGGGAGCGGATCCGCGCAACCGTTGTGGTGTCGAATGCGGATCCAAAGCGGACCTTCCTCAAACTCGTCGAACCCGAGCATCTGCCCAGGGATTTCGTTCGGGCCATCCAGAATTACAATATCGAGGGGTCGTCCGGAAAAGTGAACTTGGCCCTCCGCGGGTTGCCCGAGTTCACGGCCCTCCCGGGCGACGGCCTCCATCTCCGGGGCGCCCTCTCGATCAGCCCGAGCGGTGAATATGTCGAGAGGGCGTACGACGACGCGAAATACGGACGGGTCTCGCGGCGGCCCTTCATCGACATCTGCGTCCCCTCCACACTGGACCCGACCCTCGCGCCACCCGGTAAACACGTGCTCTCCATGTTCGTGCAATATGCGCCGTATACTCTACGCAACGGGACATGGGAGGACCAACGGGAAGCGTTTGGCGACGCGGTCATCGACACCTTGGCGGAATACGCGCCGAACCTTCGCGCGATCATTGAGCACCAACAGGTCCTGAGCCCCTTGGACCTCGAGCGAGTCTTTGGCCTGACAGGCGGGAACATCTTCCACGGGGAGCTGACCCAGGACCAGCTGTTCTTCCTGCGGCCGGTGGCGGGTTGGTCCCAGTACCGCACGCCAATCAAGAACCTCTTCCTCTGCGGCTCGGGGGCCCATCCTGGAGGGGGCGTCATGGGCGCGTCCGGCTACAACGCCGCGCGAGAAATCGTCGGGAACGGGCGCCGCCGGAGGGCGTAGCGGTGTCAGGGCCATGGGATGTCGTCATCGTCGGCGGAGGCCACAACGGCCTCGTCTGCGCGGCCTACCTCGCCCACTCGGGTCAGCGTGTCCTCGTGATCGAGCAGCGGCCCGTCGCGGGAGGCCCCCTCCTGACCCAGGAGATCGCCCCCGGCTTTCTTTCCTCTACGGGGGCCGATGTCATCGGACCCCTGCGCCCGGAAGTGGTTCGGGATCTGGAGCTGACGCGCCATGGGCTCGAGCTTCTCCCAATCGACCCCACCGTTGTCGCGCTCGGCGACGATTCCACCATCCTTCGCCTTTGGCGCACCGTCGAGCGGACGCAGGAGGAGCTGCGGCGGCATTCCGTTCGTGACGCCGCGGCCTATCCAACGTTCCACAAGTTCCTTACGGGCCTCGCGGAAGCGCTAGACCCGATCCTATTGCGCGCGCCTCCGGACGTTCAGTCCCCGACCTGGGATGATCAGATTGCGCTGCTCCGACGGGCCCTTCGCTTGAGGCGCCGGGGCATGGATGCGTTTCGATTCGCCTTGCGCCTCCCGGTGCAAAGTCTCCATCGCCTCCTGGACGAATGGTTCGAAACCGATCTCCTGAAGGCCACGTTAGCCTTCGACGCATTGATTGGGACTTGCCGAGGGCCATGGTCTCCCGGCACGGCGTTCGGGCTGTTGCGTGATTACGCGGTCGGAGCAAACGGACAGGGATGGGCGTTCGTCAGAGGCGGCATGGGCTCCTTCGTGCGGGCAGTAATCACGGCGGCGGGCGAAGCGGGAGCAACGATCCGAACCGGGACCCGAGTGCGCAGGATTGTGACGAAAGACGGCCGCGCGACCGGCGTCGAGCTCCAAGGTGGCGAACGAATCAAGTCGAACGTTGTCGTGTCCAACGCGGATCCGAAGCTCACATTCCTGGATCTGGTCGATCCCGCCGAGCTCGACGCGGATTTCCTCTCCCAGGTGCGCGCCTACAATACGAACGGCTGCGTTGCGAAGGTGAACATTGCCCTGGATGAACTTCCGCGGTTCCCAGGGTGGGAGGACGGCAGACCGCCGCCATCCCGCATTCGCATTGCGCCCTCGATGGAGTTCATCGAACGCGCCTACGACGATGCGAAGTACGGCGGCTTCTCGCAGGCCCCTGTGCTCGATGTGTTTCTCCCCTCTGTAGTCGACCCCTCCGTGGCGCCGCGGGGGAAGCATGTCATGTCCGTGCTCGCGCAATACGCACCGTACAACCTCCGCGAGGGGACGTGGGACGCCCGCCGCGAGGACCTTGCCGCGCGCGTGATGGACCGCCTCGAGGAACGGTTGCCCGGGATTCGCGCGAGGGTTCGGACGATGGAGGTGCTCACGCCCCTCGACATCGAGAGGACCTTCGGCATGACCGGGGGTCACATCTACCACGGCGAGATGACCCTCAACCAGCTGTTCGTGATGCGCCCGGTGCCGGGATGGGCCCGGTACCGCACGCCGATCGAGGCCCTCTATCTCTGTGGTTCCGGAACCCATCCAGGCGGAGGGATCACGGGCGCGCCTGGCTACAACGCTGCTCGGGCGATCCTCGGCGACCTAAGGCGGATTCCGCGAGCCCCACGTGTCGCGTAGGCCTCGCGAGCGTGAAGGGGTTCAGAGCGACGAGGCGCGGACCGTCGACTGTCGATGACTCAATGTGCCATGCATAGGCTAGTGATCGCGCCCGGAGCAAGCCAGATTCTCGATTTGGAAGACGTTCGGCACTTTGTTCGAGTCCGCGTGCGAAGCGCGGTCGCCGGCTCCCCTGCCACGTTCGACACAGAATTTTCCGCAATGTCCAGATGAGATTCTAACCGGGGGGGGGCAACGACAAACGCTTAACCTCTCGTAACCTTCCCTGGCAATCGTCCCTAATGTATCGGTGCCAAAATTGCGGACTTGAATTCGATACGCCGACTTCTATTAGGCGAGATGAATGTATTGACCCGAAGGGGTCAATCGTTCAAGCATGCCCAACGTGTAACTCGGAATTGATTCGGGCGATGATCAGTTCATCGCGGGCAGAGCCGGTCCCGAGGTGAGTTCTCGCGTGAGGCGGATGTCGACCTCCCGCTCAACGAAGCGCCACTCTTCGGACTTTCGCAATCGCCGTACGAGGTCTTCGAACGAGTCTGCATCGGTCGGCGCGTACTCGAACCACGTTAGAAAGTCGAAAGGTTCACCAACTTCTCGACAGTGGTAAAGGCACCGTGCGACCGTAGGAAGGTATTCCAAGCCAATTCCGATGTGATGAGAACGCTCTTCGAAGATCGCTCGTCGCTCATCTTGCG
>CAYOUM010000114.1:0-5475 GCA_964407185.1 uncultured Methanomassiliicoccales archaeon
CGTCCTCTGCGAAAGCAACAGCGCTCGTTGCCCTGACCCTTTCGTCTCCCGGGCATGCGACACAAAGCTGACGGATGGGCCCGTCCGGATTTGAACCGGAGTCGCCAGCACCCCAAGCTGGTAGGATACCAAGCTACCCCACGAGCCCGCGACGCGGCCGTACGCCACGTGCCGTAATAAGGTGTCGTCACTCCCTTAGCCGAACGGGACGACCTCGTCGATGAGATCGGCGTTCGAGAGGAGCATTCGGCGGCAGCAGTACCGCGAGAGCCCGAGCTCGTCAAGCACCTTTTCCGGCGGCTCGCCTTCCCGCACGCGGTCCACGAACGGTTCCCACAACGAGCCCACGACCTTGCCGCATGTGAAACACCGGACGGGGATGATCATGGCCTCACCGGTATGACTTCTGCCGCTTCTTCCTCGCCCCGCGGCCGAGGGGGTTCTTTGGCAGCTTGCGCCTTGTATCCGGGACGATCAGGGTCCGGTCGTAGTCCCGGTATAGGGACTCGAGCTCGGGGTCGTTCAAGTAATGCACGAGGCCGCGGGCGATGGCGGTGCGAACCGCATCCGCCTGGCCCATCACGCCCCCGCCGCGCACGCTGATCGTGATATCGACGGAGTCCGCCTTTTTTCCCGCGAGCCGGAGCGGCTCGAGGATCTTCATCCTCGCTAGATCGTGCTCAATGATTTCCACGGGTCGCGCGTTGACGCGGACAACCCCAGATCCCTTGGTCACCGTCGCACGGGCGATCGCCATCTTTCTCTTCCCGCTCGCGTTGATGACCTTCAGAACGATCCCCCCAGTCGCTCCGCGATTTCGCCGATGGTCATGTATCGCGTCGTGCTGATTCGGTCTGCGCCCGCCACACGCTCAATCGGCGCATCCTTCAACTCCGCGGGGACGCCCACATACACCCGAAGCCGTTTCATCGCGGCACGGCCGCGGGGTTGCTGGTTCGGAACCATCCCGCGGACGGAGCGGTGCACAATGCGGTCTGGGCGCCTCGGATAGAACGGCCCCTTCCGCTGGCTGCCGACCTCGCGCCGGTGGTGGAACTCCTTGAGGAGCCAGCCTCGGCGGCCCGTGATCAACGCCTTCTCCGCGTTCACCACAATGACCTCCTCGCCCTTCAGGAGCCGCTTCGCAACGGCGCTCGAGAGCCGCCCAATCACGTGGCCGGTTGCGTCAATGACCACCAACGGCACTCACCCAAGGACCTGCACACCGCTGCCCGAGGGGCGCTCACGTGCAAACTCGAGAAGGGTCAGGGCGCGGCCACCCGCGGACTCGATTTTCTTCCTGGCCGCAGCGGAGGCGCGGAATGCTCCGACGACGACGGGGAAGGTGAGGGATCCCGTCGACAGCACGACGCCCGGTACGACGACTCGTCCGCCTTTCGTCGCATGCCGTGCGATGCGGCTCAGGTTCACCTCGGACCAGTTCTTCCGCGGTCGCTCCAAGCGCTCCGCGACGGCCCGCCAGATCGGGGCATGATGCTCCCTCGAGAGGGACCTCAGCGCATCGATCGCCCCCGTGAGTTCAGGATTCGTTTTCACTCGCATCGGCATTGGAAAATGCCTCGGAAGTCGCGAGTAGAAACGGGCGCGATATAAACGTTTGGGTCTCTGGAGTGTGCACGCCTCCAGGAAAACTTCGTGCTAGGGGCTTCGCGTGCATTTCTCGCGCTCGCAATCGTCGCGAGCCCGGACGCCACAAGGTTTAAGCTTGTCGCGAATTAAATAATACGTCTCCAATACACCCGCCTTCCGGTGACCCGATGATTCGGTTCGGACCGTCTGGAATCCCGTTGAGCTGCAAGGGCCGAACCTTGCGGGATGGCATCGAGGACGTCCACAACCTCGGTCTCTCCGCGATGGAGGTCCAGCTCGTACGTGTGAACCTCAACGAGCGGTACGCAGCCGACGAGGACATCGGCCGGACAATCCGCGAGATTCCGGGCGAACTTGTCGTCCGGATCGGGCGGGCCGAAGACCGTAGGATGAAGTTCGTCTCGGATTTTCAGACGAGGATTGACAGGGGGGACGTCCTGTACTCCCTTGCGAGCGGGGTCGCCCGCGACTACATGGAGCTCGAGGACCTTGGTGTGATCGCGAAGGAACTCGACATTCAGATGTCGCTCCACGCCCCGTATTACATGGATCTCGCGAACGTGGATGGCCTCGCGGAGAAAAGTCGGGATTCCGTCTTGTGGGGCGGCCTGCTCTGTCACGCGCTCCAGGGAACGACCGTCGTCGCGCACCTCGGCCGGTACGGTTCGCTCGCCCCCACGGAGGCGCTGGAACGGATCGAGGAGAACCTGGCCCTCGTGCGGCAGCGGATGGACGCATCCAAGCTTTCGCCGATGCTCGGCGCGGAGGCGAGCGGGCGCCAGGAGGTCGTCGGCGGCCTCGACGAGATCCTATACCTCGCAAAGTCGGTACCTGGGGTCGTTCCGGTCCTGAACTTTGCGCATCTGCATGCGCGCGAGGGAGGACTCCTTCGCCGCCCGGAGGACTTCCAAGCCGTGCTCGAGAAGGCGAAGAAGTTTGCCGGCGGTTACTTCCATGCGCATTTCAGCGGCGTGGAGCACGAGGGCGGTAACGAAGTCCGGTACACGCCGATCAAGAAGGGAGACCTGCGGTTCGAACCCCTTGCGGAATGCCTCCTCGGCGATTCCTACGATGTCACGCTGATTTCGTCCTCTCCCCTCCTCGAGCACGATGCAATGTACATGCGGGTGATTTTCGACCGCATCCTCGCGAAGCAGACGTCTCGCCCCGTCGAGCTCGAGCGGCCGTCGGAGCGGCTCCTCGCATCAACGCCAAAATCGGTCGCGAAGCCTGCGCCGAGGCCCAGGAGAAAGAAGGCGCTCCCGCGCAAGCCCGCCGCACGAAAGCGGCAGCCCCGCGCGCGTCGCCCGCGGCCAAAGCGGAAGAGGCCCGCGAAAGCCCGCAAGAAGACCCAGACCCAGAGGCGCCGGCGATGACCGCACAGGTCGCGAGCGGGTTCGTTCTCGAGAAGATCGGGAAGATGCTCTCCGATAACCGATCCGCAGAGATTTCCGCCGCGGTCGACCATGTAGTGAAGGCGCCGAAGGTGTTCGTGTATGGTGTGGGACGGTCCGGTCTCGTCGCGCGAGCGATCGCGATGCGGTTCGTCCAGGCGGGGCTCGAGGCGTACTTCATCGGGGAGACGATCACACCGATTGTCGAGCCCAAGGACTTGGTCCTCATCGTTTCGAACACCGGCGCAACGATGTCCGCCGTCCAGACGGCCAACATCGCTCGGCGCGTCGGTGCGAGCGTCGTGAGTGTCACGGCCAACCGGACCTCGAAGCTCGCCCATGCGTCGAACGTCGTGATTGCGATTCGCGAGGAGCCGGACTCGAACACAGGGAAGTACGCGCCCCTCGGGACACTGTTCGAAGACGCCGCGCTCATCCTTCTCGACGGGCTTGTCGCCGAGGTGATGGAGCGGCTCGGTGAGACTGAAGCCACGATGCGGGCTCGCCACGCGATCATGGTCTGATGCCACCGTCGCACCGAACGTGTTCGGCGGAATCTCATTCATACATCGATCCATCGCCCGGCTCCAAAGGGTCGTGATACAGATGGAGGCGCGTGCAGAAAAGCGACCAGGTCGCGGTGTGCGTGTGCTGTTCGGACTCGCGGGGGCGTTCGACTTCCTCACGGGCCTGGTCCTTCTCACAAACCTTAGGGCTGCGCGGGTTCGCCGGTGCAGCGGGGGAGGACACCCTCCTCGCGCAGCTCGTCGGTGTTGTGTCTATCGTGATGATAGCGGGCGCGGTTCTCGCCTTCTTGCTCGCGGCCTGGCCCCGTCGTGGGTTGGCGGCAGGCCTCGGCGTAATCCTGATGGTGACGGGAGTCCTTTTATTCCTGTTCACCGTCTTTCAGATCGGTCTTCCCAACCTCGCCCTCGGCATCGCCGTGCTCGTCGTCCGACGGAGAATGTGACGGCGCCCGCGTGGGCGTCAGCCTTTATCTCTGGGCCCCGAATACGCCCGCGGTATGCCCGAGGAATTTGTCGTCACGCCATGGGAGGTCCGGGGCAAGGTCGATTACGACCGCCTAATCGAGCAATTTGGAACACAGCGGATCGACGCCGCTCTGCTCGATCGGATTCGGAAGCACACGGGTGAACTCCACCCCCTCCTGAAACGGGGCCTGTACTTCTCCCATCGAGACTTAGCATGGATCCTGGACGAGTACGAAAGGGGCAATCCGTTTACACTCTACACGGGCCGCGGGCCCTCAAGCGCGATGCACCTCGGCCACATGATTCCTTTCTACTTCACGGCCTGGCTCCAGAAGCACTTCAAGGCGAAGGTGTGGATTGAGATCACGGATGATGAGAAGTACCTCTTTCGTGATTTCGACACCCTCGAGGAGGCGACGCGTGTCGGATACGACAACATCCTCGATATCATCGCTGCGGGGTTTGACCCCAAGCGGACACGAATTTTCCTGGACACGGAGTACATCGAGCGGCTCTACCCCATCGCGGTCCGGGTCGCGAAACGGATCACGTTCTCGACCGCGCGGGCGGTGTTCGGCTTCGACGCGTCGAACAATGTCGGCCAGATCTTCTACACCGCCCTCCAGTCCGTGCCGTGCTTCCTCGAGTCCGTCGAGCAAGGCCGAAACGTCCCGTGCTTGATCCCGTGCGGGATCGACCAGGACCCGCACTTCCGGATTACGCGCGACATCGCGGAACCCCTCGGTTTCTACAAGCCCGCGCTGATCCACAACAAGATGATGCCGGGGTTGAAGGGCCTCGACTCGAAGATGTCGTCGTCCGCGCCAGAAACCGCAATATTCATGACAGACCCGCCCGAGGTCGCGGAGACGAAGATCCGGAACGCATTCACCGGCGGGCGAGCGACGGAGGAAGAGCAGCGCCGCCTCGGGGCGAACCCGGATGTCTGCTCGGTATTTGCATACTACACGTATCTCTTCGCGCCTGCCGACACGTACTGGAAAGAGGTCGAGGCGACCTGCCGCGGCGGGCAGCGGATGTGCGGGGACTGCAAGATGGAACTTGCCGGCCACGTCGTGATGTTCCTGCAAGAGCACCAGGCCCGGCGGGAACGCGCGCGAGATCAGATCGATAAGTTCGTAGAGCGGGCGTGAGCGGGACCGACCCGTGATGCCGACCCGGCAAGGCTTTATCGAGTGGTTGAATAGTGGGGCGATCCCCGTGTCCGTCGCGGACTCCCTAAGCTATCTCGAGAAGAAGGTCCTTCTGACGCTGAAGGACCATGACCCGGCGACGCCGGAGGAGATTCAGAAAGCCGGCGGTTTTCGCGAGCTCGTCGAGGTGATGAACGCATCTTCATGGCTCGTCTCGAAGAGTCTCATCACGATGCGGGAGCGCGTCCAGCGACACCACCGGCTCGCACGCAAGGAATGGGCGTCGAAGGCCCTGCCCGAGCGCAAGCTGCTCCGAGCGCTGTC
>CAYOUM010000115.1:0-5455 GCA_964407185.1 uncultured Methanomassiliicoccales archaeon
TCTCCTCGAGCCGTTCCCGATGCATCCGGAGCTGCTCGATCGACTTTGCGAATTCGTCCCGGAAGGTCTCGATCTTCTTCCGTTCCGCATCGACTTCCGTCTCCCTCCTGCGGAGATCGCCCTCCCGGCGCCGCAACGCTTCGAGCCGGTCCGCGATTTCCGCGCTCAGGACCTCGTACGCGGCCGCGACAGCCGCCTCCGGGAGATCCTCTTCGCTCCCGCGTGCCGTTCGCCCGCTCGTTGCGGGTGCGTGCCAGAATGGCGGGGCGTTCTCCGGGATCTGGGCCTTCAACGCATCGGATTCCGCGTGGGATTCGACGAACCGTGCGGATTCCGAGGCTTCCAGGGCCTTCGCGAGTCGGTCCTCAAGGGGATCGGACTCGGTCCGGGAGCGGTCGGAGGTGCGGTCCGGGCGACGAAGGAATCCCGCGAGGACGACCGCTGTAATACTTGTGAGCGCGGCGACGAGAAGACTCATCGGCTCTGCGGGTACGAGAGCGAGACCCGCGGCGGCGAGAACGAATCCTCCGGGGCGGAAACGCACGTGGCCTCCCCCGCGACCCCTCCCGGTCATGCGACGGAGAATCGATGAATCTGAGGCTATATAAACCATCCTTCTGGCCCGCGCTCCCGACACCTGCGGCTGCCCGTGGAACCACTACGCGAAACCAGCCCGGAACTTTTATGCCCCGCCGGGAGGAGCAAGGTCCCACGGTGCGGCGTGGCGAAAGAACAGCCTTCGCTCGTGTGCGCGGTGTGCGGCTCCGCAAACTTCGCGACGGCGACGGAGTGCAGCGAGTGCGGAATTCGGCTCGCGGGCGGAAAGACCGAGGCGCAGGTCGACGAGCTCCTCGAGGAGTTCATCCAGGGTCCGGGGGCTCTCCCCTTGAAGACGACGGACGAGACCCTTGACCTCGACAAGGAAGAGGTCGCGGAACTCGTAGGCACCTTGCTCGCAGAGCCGAAGGGAGCCGAGGAAAAGCCCCCGGCACCTCCCCCATCGCCCCGACGATCCAAGGCGCGGGCCGAGGTGCGGAAGGACGTTCGGTTCGAGTGCCCCGCCTGCGGGGCCGCCGTGACCGCCGATGCGACATCGTGCCCGTCGTGTGGCGCTCGCTTCGAAGGATCAACGGCGCCCTCGGCCGCGGCGCCTGCGGCTCCTTCCGGGAGGGCGACCCCGAGCGTGGCTGTGACGGAGCCACAGGTCTCGAAGGTGAGCGTCCTCAGCGGGCGGCTTCTCGACCTCGTGGTCCTCGGCACGGCGGCGGGTCTTGTCGCGATTTTCTTCAGTCTCGAGATGTACTCCCTCGGCAAGGTCAGCGTGAACCCGTTCGCCCTCGCGCTGTTCGCCGGCGTTGCGGCGGGCGGCTTCGGCGGCGGTGCCCTCCTGTTCCGAATCAGCGTGTCCGCGATTGCGCAGGGGGACCGACACGTGAAGGACGGCCACCAGGAGGAGGCGATCCGCCTCTACGACCGCGCGATCCGGATGGGCCTCCGGCCCGCGTCCGCGTGGACTGGCAAGGGAGTCGCGTACAAGCGCCTCGGTCAGCTCGAGGAGGCGATGCGGTGCCAGGACATCGCCCTTAAGCTCGACCCGAAGGACGAGATCGCGTGGTGCAACAAGGGGGACGTGTTCTTCCACCTCGGACGGCTCGAGCAGGCGATCGAGTGTTACGACAAGGCGCTCTCGCTCCGGCCGAGGTACGCGATTGCGTGGAACAACAAGGGCGCGGCCCTCGCGCGGGCAGGCCGGTACGAGGATGCCCGCGTGTGCCATGACCGCGCGGTCTCGTTGAAGCCGAGGTACGTCGCCGCGTGGCTGAACCGCGGCGAGGTGCTCGCCCAGCTCGGAGATCGGGAGGAAGCCGCGCGATGCTTGGAGCGCGCGCGGTCCCTCGGTGCCTAAGCGATCCTTTCGAGGCCGACGACGTAAATCTCCGCGGACGACTTCGTTGTCGCGGGGGGGACGTATCCCTTCGCCACCTCGAAGTGACGGGAGACTTCGGAGAGGAACCGACGGTACCCCTCTCCTTGGAACGCCTTGGTGACGAACGACCCACTGGGGCGCAAGGCTTTCAACGCGAACTGGAGGGCGGCCCCCGCGAGGTCGAGGGCGCGCGCCATATCGAGGGAGCGGTTCCCACTCAGCTTCGGTGCGGCGTCGCAGAGGACGACGTCCGCGGGCGTACGGAGGTCCTCGAGGATCTTCGCGACGACCCCGGGGTCCGTGAAGTCGCCACGGATGAGCGTGACCCGCTCGATCGGGGCCATCGCAACGCGATCGACCGCGATCACCCGCCCCTTCGGCCCGACCATCTCCACGGCGGCGCGGGACCATCCTCCGGGCGCGGCACCGAGGTCGACAATCGTGTCGCCCTCGTGGAGGAGACCGAACCGCTGTTGGATTTGCACAAGTTTCCACACGGCCCGGCTTCGGAGGCCTTGCTCCTTCGCAGCGCGGTAGTACGGGTCCCGATGTCGGGCCTTCACCCACGCCTTGCCCATGACCCGTTCCCATGAGGCCTCGCTAGTTAACCGTTATGGAACGGCAACGATCGTCTGTGGGTTGGTAAACAAGTTTACCACTGGAGGGGGTCTGCGGATGCCCGCCGGCAGACAAGCTTAACATCGGCCGAGGACCGCCGAATCGTTGGGTAAACAAGTTTACCACGGCCGGGGGGGGGGGGCGGCTGCATAACTTGAGGTCTTGTCTCCACGGAGGATGCTCTCGCACGTAGTCTCGTGCTTAACTGAGAAAGGCTTCTCCGCACCCATCCAGCGTCGATGTTGACCTGTTCTCACGCGATGAGCAACCTTGCGCGTCCGCGCTCTCCCGTGTCACGACGGTCCGCAAGCCAAGGTTCACCTGAACCTGTCCGCGCGTTCGACTGGGCTGCGTGAATCGTCGAGCATAGTCAAGGGTGAGGGATATGAGATACTTTCCGAGGGGGTCCCCAAGTTCGAATCCTGGCCCACGCATCCCTCCGCCGGTGGAGCCGACGAAGGCGCAAGACTTAAGCAGCTGTGTGTCCATAGCATGAATGCATGAAGACCATCAGCCTTGACGAGGAGGCCTACGGGATTCTCGCCGCCTTGAAAGTCGATGCGCGGGATTCGTTCAGCAAGGTCGTGAAACGGACCTTCCGGAAGTCCGGCAGGATTCGTTCGAGCGCGGGCAGCTGGGATGACATGGCGGACAGGGAAGTCGGCGCGCTGCGGCGGGAAACGGTGATGACGTTCGACGCGCGTCAGCGAAAGCGCTAGGAAGCGCGGCTCATGGCGGGCGTTGTTGTCGACTCCAGCGTCTTGATCGACCACCTTCGCGGCGACGCGAGCGCGACGGGCTTCCTGGAGAAGGAGCGCGATCGGGGTCCTGTCCTTGTCCCAGCCCTTGCGGCGTGGGAACTCTGGAAGGGGGCGACCACTGCGCGTCGCAGGGCGGGCGTCCACGACCTCCTCTCGTCCGTCGACGTGGACCCATTCGGTCCTGCGATGGCGCAGCTCGCGGGGGAACTCCGTACCCGCCTCGCCGTCTCGGGAAGGGCGCCGCCGTCGTTCGACCTGCTCATTGCCAGCCATGCTCTTCTGCGGGGGCTGCCGCTGGCGACACGGGATCGCGACTACTCTATGGTCTCCGGTCTCCAGATCGTTGGGGTGGACTAGCGGGCCTGCCTGCTGGCCGCTCATCTTCGCTGCCCTGGAGGGCATAAAGGGTCCGTGACGCCTGCGGCTTGAGCGCCCACCAGCCAAACGGCGTTCGAATCCTGGCCCACGCATCGCCCGCTCGTACCACCTCTGGGTAGAGTTCAGAACAGAAAAGTTCCTTTCCTTGGTAAACATGTTTACCGTGGGCCTCCGAAGCCAGGGTGGCGGACCAACATGTTTACCTGGATTGTTGAACAGCGCCTCTCCGCCGAAATGCTCTGAGCGCGAACGAGGTAATGCTCACCGGCGCGAGGGCAACCCGCACGTTGAGGGATCTCAGCTTCTCCGCGAGCTCCTCCGCGTCTTGGGGTGGTAACGCTAGGACGGATTGGCCGATCCACACGACCCCGGGTCGGTGGACGAACCCCACCTCGATTCGCGTGCCGGAGGCGCCATCCGCACGTTTGCGCCCGAAGACGATATGGCATACGCGCGCCGCTTGGTGGCGGGCCACGCCAGAGACATCGTACGAAAGGAGGATGTGTTCCGGGGAATCGTACCCATCGAGTGTCATTCGTCTCAACCCGATACCAATAGAAATAGCTATAATATAGCTATCTCCCTGGGGTGGCTGAAAGTACTCGCTCCAATGGTAAACTTGTTTACCATGGAATTCCGGACTCCCGCGATCGTCGCGATGAACGTCTAAATACGGACCTTCCATTCTGCGGTGCGATGGTCCGGACGTACGCGGAGGCGGGGGTGGATATCGACGCGAAGTCCGCCCAGGTCCGGGCGCTTGTGACGCAGCTCGCGTTCCGTCGCCGTGGAATCGGCCGCCCATGGGGCCCGAAGGGCCACTTCGCGGGCCTCGTCGACATGGGCCGATACGCGCTCGGCCTCACGACGGACAGCGTCGGCACGAAGCTGTTCATCGCGAACGAGATGCGGAAGTGGGACACCGTCGGCATCGATTGCATCGCGGCGAACGTGAACGATATGCTCTGCCTCGGGGCGGAACCGATCGCGTTCGTGGACTACATCGCGATCGACACGCACGATCCCGAGCTGCCCCGCCAGGTCGGCCTTGGATTGAACGACGGCGCGAAGGAGGCGAACGTCACCATCGTCGGCGGCGAGCTCGCCGTCCTACCAGAGCTCGTGAACGGCTTCGACCTCGCGGGCACATGCTTCGGCGTCGTCGACAAGAAAAAGGTCATCGACGGTCGCTCGATTCGTCCGGGACATCGGATCATCGGGATCCCGAGCAGCGGGATGCACTGCAACGGGTACACGCTCGCCCGCCGCGTCCTGCGGGATGCGGCGCTCACGGTGATCGACCCCGTCCCGAAGTCCGACCGGCTCTGGGGGGAAACGCTCCTCACGCCGACCCGGATCTATGTGCGGCCGATCCTGGAGACGATTCGGCGGACGCAGGTGTCCGGCCTCGCAAACATCACGGGCGGCGGTCTCCGAAACCTGCTCCGCCTGAAGTTGGATGTCGCTTTTCGAATCACGGACCCGCTCCCGCCTCAACCCGAGTTCCTTGCGATCCAGAAGCTCGCGTCGATCGAGGATCACGAGATGTACCAGACGTTCAACATGGGGATGGGCTTCGCGGTCATCGCGCCACCGAAGTCGGAGGATAAGGTCGTCGGCTCACTGAGGAAGCTGGGCGCTCGCGCGATCGGTGAAATCGTCCGGGGCGAAGGGGTCGTCCTCGCGGACCGGAACCTCCGATACACGGCGTACTAGGCAGCGAGATCGGACCGTCCAGTAAGTCCCGGAGATTTCCGACGTCGTCCAGAAT
>CAYOUM010000116.1:0-5416 GCA_964407185.1 uncultured Methanomassiliicoccales archaeon
CACGGCCGCCGCGACCTCCCGCACCGCCTCCGTGCCCTGCGCGATCTCCGTCCCGAGGCCTTTCGCGTGCGGGCAGGAGAGGTTCAACGCAATCCCCGCGACGCCGTAGGACGCGAGTCGCTTCGCAACGGTCGCGTACTCGTCCGCATCCTTTCCGTACACGCTGCCGATGACGACCGCACCGCCGTCGAGCGAGAGCTTCACCTCGTCGCGGAACTCCTCGATGCCAGGATTCGGAAGGCCGACCGCGTTCAACAGGCCCACGTCAAGTTCGACGATCGTGGGGTTCGGGTACCCGGTCCGAGGCTGCGGCCCGATCGATTTCGTGACGACCGCGCCCGCGCCCGCGCGATGCACGCGGAGCATGGATGCGCCCGTTTCATCGAGAAAACCGGAGGCGAGCATCGTGGGGTTTCGGAGCGAAATCCCCGCGATATTTACAGAGAGGTCCGGCATTTGCGCGTGGTAGAACAGTACCCTCTTTAAGCCTTCTGTGAAGTCCTCCGAGGCGGGCCGAAATCAAGATTCAAGGGTGATAATCAAGGCGTTCCTTTCAAGGGCCCGGGAGAAAACGAGCATCTCCGGTGCCCACCCAAATCCGTCGGATGAAATTGAAGATCATTGTCGTCGGGGATCGAGCGGCGGGGAAGACAAGTCTGATCCAGAGGTACGTGTTCAACACATTCTCGGAGGAGTACCGCGGGACTCTTGGAGCGAAGCTACACCTGCTGGAGTTCACGAAGGAGATTTCGGCGGAAGACACTGTGGAAGCGGATGTAGGCCTGTTTGACCTAATGGGCGAACACAGTGCGCGGGACCACTTCCGCGATGCCCTCTTCTGGGGGGCCCATGGCTTCATCGCAGTGTGCGATGTCACCCGCCCGGAAACGTTCGACTCGCTCAGTGAGTGGATTGCAACCGTGGGGGATGTTGCAGGCAACGTGCCCTACCGGATTGTGTTCAACAAGGCGGACCTGTTGTCTCGGCCCGTCGTCGACGGCGACGTGATGCAAAAGATGCAGACATTCTACCCGAATGTTCCCTATTCAGTCGTCAGCGCAAAGACCGGCGCTGAGGTCGAGCGTGCCATGACGCTGCTCCTCGAAGAGGTCGTGGACAAGTTACTCGAAAGGTCGCGGGCACGGAGGACGGGACGGATTGTAGGAAATCGAATTCTGGGCTTTGCCGTGAAGCGAGGCCGTACGGGGGCCACAAAGAACGAACTCCTCCTCGCGTTCAAGCAACTCGACTATCACTCCCTGATGCAAGAGGTCGAGGACCTCGAGCGCACGGGCCTCGTCGTTCGGGAGGAGATTGGGCCATCGAACTTCCGGATCATCATCACCCCGGCAGGGGAAGAGGCCGCATCGAGGATCGCCCCCCATGAATATATCGTAGATGAAGTCACGTGAGCCCGCTAGTTTCGCGCTCCCGGAACGAACCTTTATGGACGCGCCGGGGCATCGGACGCACCGTGCGCATCGCAGACCTCGGACTAGACCCGAGAATTCCTCCGATCCTTGCGGAACAGGGGATTACGGACCTTTACCCGCCACAGGAGCCGGCAACTAGTGCAGCATTGGCGGGGAAGTCCCTCGTCCTCGCGATCCCGACAGCGAGCGGAAAGTCGCTCGTAGCATACCTCGCGATCCTTCAGGCTGTGCTGAGGGGCGGAAAGGCACTTTACATCGTTCCCCTCCGCGCGCTCGCATCGGAGAAGCACGACGATCTCAAGGCGTTCGAGCCGCTCGGCATTCGCGTTGGCCTTACGATGGGGGACTACGACCGCATTGACCCGAGCCTGGAGAAGTTTGACGTGATCATCGCAACGAGCGAGCGGGCGGACTCGCTCCTCCGGCACCGCACGGGCTGGCTCAAGTCCCTTACCGTCGTAGTCGCGGACGAGGTCCACCTTATCAACGACGGGGACCGCGGGCCCACCCTCGAGGTGACCCTCGCGAAGCTCCGACAGGTGAACCCGTCCGCGCAGGTGATCGCACTCTCCGCGACGATCGGGAACTCCGAGGAAATCGCGGCGTGGCTCCAGGCGGAGCACGTGACGAGCGAATGGAGGCCCGTGCCCCTCAAGACCGGTGTCGTGTTCGACCGAAAGATCCGGTACTCCGACCGCGCGGAGCAGGAATTGAACTCCGACGCGGACGACCTGACGGCTCTCGTGGACGACGTCATCGCGAGCGGAGGGCAGGCCTTGGTCTTCGTGAGCACCCGCCGCGCGACGGAGAGCCTCGCAAGAAAGCTCGCATCGACCGTCAAGAAGCGGCTCACCTCGAAGGAGGAGGAGTACCTGGGGAAAATCGCGGACGACCTGATCGCGGGCCAGGAGGAGACCACATCGATGGCGGCCCGCCTTGGGAAGTGCCTCGATGGCGGGAGTGCGTTTCACAACGCGGGGCTAACGAATGATCAGCGGGCCCTCGTGGAGACCCAGTTCAAACGCGGACGTGTAAAGTGCATCGTCGCGACACCGACTCTGGCAAATGGAATTAATCTCCCCGCCCGCCGAGTGATTGTGCGGGATTTGAATCGATTCGACGTGAACTACGGATTCACGCCGATACCCGTCCTGGAGGTGAAGCAGATGTGCGGCAGGGCGGGACGACCAAAGTACGACACCGCTGGTGAGGCGATCCTCGTCGCGAAGGACGAGGACGACGTCGACGAACTGATCGACGAGTACTTCCTTTCGCCGCCGGAGCCAATCGAGTCGAAGCTCAGCTCTGAGCCTGCGCTTCGGGTCCATACCCTCGCGACAATCGCGACGGGCCACGCGAACACGGAAGAAGAGCTGTTCGACTTCTTCGGCCGCACGTTCTTTGCCCACAAGTCACCGGTCGACGAACTGCGTGGCAAGGTCGAGGACGTCCTCGCCTTCCTCCAGAGGGAAGACTTCCTCACAGTCCGCGATGGCCATATGCGAGCAACGTTTTTCGGACGGCGCACGAGCGACTTGTACATTGACCCTCTGAGTGCGGTCCGGATGCGGGAGGCTCTCGAGGACGATCGCGACTCGACGTTCTACCTCCTATGGGCGGTGTGCTCGACCCCGGACATGCCGAAGTTGTACCTTCGCCGTGGCGACTACGTGTGGGTCGAGGACAAGATTACGGCAGAGGCCCTCACGTTCCCCATGGAAGACTACGAGTTCATGATGGCCCAGGTGAAAACGGCGACACTCTTCGACGACTGGACCGAGGAGCGGACCGAGGACGAAGTCACGAGAAAGTTCGGGATCGGGCCGGGAGACATTCGCCGGATGGTCGATCAAGGCGTGTGGCTCACGTACGCGATGTCCGAACTCGGGAGGATCTTCAACAAGAAGAAAGTCCGCGCCCTGACGCGCCTCATGCTCCGGCTCCAATACGGAATCAAGGAGGAACTCCTCGAGCTCGTCCAGCTCCGTGGCATCGGACGCGTACGCGCACGTGCGCTTTTTGTGCGCGGCCACAAGACCCTCCGGGATCTGCAGAAGGCGGAACCGGGGGATCTTGCGCGGATTCCCGCGATCGGACCGGCCCTCGCGAAGAGAATCGTCGAACAGCTCGGGGGTAAAGCGCCGATGAAGGCGATGGCCGGGCAGACGGGACTTGGCGAATTCGGGTGAGCCCTTGGAGGAAGTTGTGATCGTCGGAGTCCGGACCCGCCTCGATGATCCGAAGGAGGCGCTAGCCCGGGTTCAGGCCTTCGCACGGTCCCGGGGGGGGTGGGCCCAGCTCCTCGATGCGGCTCACGTGATGGGCACAGACCACGTCCGTTCAGCCTACGACCATGCGCGGCGAGCGATAGAACGGGGGACGGAAACGACGAATTCCCTCGAACTCGAGGTGCTTCTCTACGCGAGTGGCGAGCACCAAATCGCCCGCGCGATTGACCGAATCGGAGTGAAGCCGAGAAGGCCGTTCGTCCTCGTCCTTGGTGGGGGTGTGCGCCCCGAGGAGGTCCTCGGAAAGTTCCGGTGGACCCCGGATGATGACGTGGTCAGACCGAGCATGCGGAAGTTGCGCGCCCTAGGTTTTGCGGCGAAGGAGATCGAGACTGCGGGGGACGCGGCCACAGACCTTGTGTTGGAACTCGTCGCGCGGGTCGACCTCCTAAAGTAAAGAGTGCGGAGGCGAGGATTCGAACCTCGGAACCCCTGAGGGACAAGGTCCTAAGCCTTGCGCCGTTGACCAGGCTTGGCTACCTCCGCGCGCCGCTCGAATTGGGCCGCGGAGATAAATCCTTGGGCGCAAGTGTCCGTTACGACATCATACAAACGTCAGGACTAAACGGGACGCCGCGTTCTCCGGCCGATGCCTTTCCAGGCGTTGCCGTGGGACCCAGAGACCTTCTACACCGATGTCCGCATGATGGGCGTCGCGGGCTTCGGCGCGATCTATCTCATCGACGACGCACAGAAGGTCGTCGTCGAAACGGGAACATCGAACGACGTCCCCGCAATCCTCGCTGCAGTGCGGGAGTTCGGGCTCACACCGCGGGACATCGATCACGTGATCGTCTCGCACATCCATCTCGATCACGCGGGCGGGGCGGGCTTTCTCCTTCGAGAGATGCCAAACGCGACCGTGTACGTGCACGAACGAGGTCACCGCCATCTCGTCGACCCCTCGAAGCTCGTGACAAGCGCGACACAGGCCTTGGGAACCATGGCCTCCGAGTTCGGAACGATGGTCCCGATTCCCGAGAAACGATTGCGGGCGGTTCGCGATGGAGACACCCTCGACGTTGGCGGGCGCGTCTTGCGGTTCCTCGATTCACCGGGACACGCACCGCACGAGCTCACGATCCTCGACGAACGGAACCGATGCGTCTACACGGGCGACGCGGCCGGCCTGTTTTTCCCGGGGGACGAGATCTTGATCCCCATCATGCCCGCGCCGAGCTTTGACCTGGATCAGAACCTGGCCGTGTTCCGGCGTCTCATCGACCTGAAGCCCCGCGCGCTCCTGTTCAGCCACTACGGCCCGCATGAACGGCCGAAGGACGTGCTGCGCCGCCAGCTCGTCCAGTATCCCGCGTGGAACGATTACGTGCGACGCACCCTCAAGGACCTGGGGGAAGACCGGGTCGTGGACGAGCTGTTCCGCCAGAGTTGCGCGGCGGCGAAGCAATACCCGCACGACTTCCTCCGTCGGCGGATCCGGAACAGCGTCCATGGGCTTGCGATCTATCACGAGAGGTTGGAACGTGCTGCCCGAGTCAGTTGAGGAGAAGATTGCCGCCGTGGCGGGCGATCATCAGAGTGGGGCGACCCATCTCGCGGAGCGCTCTCTGAGAGCGTTCGACCGATCGTGTGGTCACGGTGCGTCCTCCTGGCGCCGGGCTCACCCCGGCTACTGCCTCGAGGCGTGATGGAAGCACGGTGTTGAGGTGTTGAGGTGTTGGGGTCTCGGGGCGG
>CAYOUM010000117.1:0-5393 GCA_964407185.1 uncultured Methanomassiliicoccales archaeon
GAAAAACTGCCGCACCCCGAAACGGGCGCTGAAGCCCGCGACGGAGAAGAGAATTCCGCCAGCGCCGAGGATCAGGCCGTACACCCGGTGGCGGTCCTTCGCCCACGTGTACACACCGCCGCCGACGAATACGATCGCGCCTGGGACGGTCTGCAGCCACGAAACGGCCCCGAACAACGGGAGATAATGGCCTCCGACGTTCGGTCCCTGGCTCACGAGCGCTGCCCCATCTGCGATGGGTCCGAGGGCACAGAAGACCGTAACTAGAATTGCAGTTGCGATCCAATAGTACCCATAGACACGCGCGAGCTTCGGCCGGTGGGTGAAGAGCTGGAGGACGCCGAGGCCAATGAGACCCACGGGGAGCGCGGTGAGCGGGAGATACAATCGATAGAGGGCCTCGCTCCACCCGACGATGTCCGGATTCCCGAGGAACGCAACCACGGCCGCGAGGCCCAGAAGGGCGAGCGAGAGCGTCCACACGAGCTGGTGCGGTTTCCGCCGCCGCGAGTATTGCCGGGCGAGGAGGAACGTCAGGGCGAACGACACGATCGCCGTCAGGAGCGGGAGGAAGTCCGCCATGCGGCTGCGGGCACCCCGGCTGCACATAAGAACGTAAGCTCGTCCCGTTAGGCTAACAGGGTGAACGCGACCCGTCGCTATTCCTGGACGAGTTCGAGGAGCGTGCCGTGGAAGGATTTCGGATGGACGAACGCAACAAGGCGACCGCCGTGGCCCCGCCGTGGCTCCACATCGAGGACGTTGAAGCCGTGCGCGCGAAGCTCCGACATCGCCGCTCGGATGTTGTCGGTGCGGAACGCGAGGTGATGGAGCCCTTCGCCTCTCTTTGCGATGAACGTCGCGATCACGCCATCGGGCCGCAACGATTCGAGGAGTTCGAGCAACGTCTCCCCGCTCCGCACGAACGCGAGGCGGACGCCCTCGGATTCGACGACTTCCGGCGGCCCCGCGTGGAAGCCGGCCGCCGCGTATCGATGGAGGGCCTGCTCCAGATTCGACACCGCAATGCCGATGTGGTGAAGCGACCCGATCATACCTCGTTCCTCGCGCGATGCGTGCCGAACACCTCCCGCATGGCCCCCGCGATTTCGCCGAGCGTGGCCCGGGTTTTCACGGCATCGAGGATCACGGGCACGAGGTTCCGCTCGCCCAACGCAGCCTCCTTCACGGATGCGAGAGCGCGCTTCACGCCTCTTCGATCCCTCGACTGGCGGAATGTACGGAGCCTCGCAATCTGCCCTCGCTCGAGGCGCGGATCGACCATGTGCGGCTTCGGAACGGTCCCCTGATCCTCCGCGGTTCGGAAGCGGTTCACGCCCACGATCGTACGTCCGCCGGACTCGACCGCTTTCTGGAATCGATAGGCGCTGTCTGCGATCTCCCGCTGCACCCATCCCAGCTCGATCGCCTTCAGCATCCCGCCCATGTTTTCGATCCGATCGAGAAGGCCCATCGCGGCCTCCTCCGTGTCTCGGGTCATCGACTCGACGGAGAACGATCCGCCCAGCGGGTCGACCGTGTTCCCGACGCCGCTCTCGTGGGCAAGGTACTGCTGCGTCCGGAGCGCGAGGCGGACGGCCTTCTCCGATGGCAAGCCGAGGGCCTCGTCCATCGAGTTCGTATGGAGGGACTGTGCGCCACCGAGGACCGCTGCGAGTGCCTGGTACGCGACCCGCACGTTATTGTGCTCCGGCTGCTGCGCGGTGAGCGACACGCCCGCGGTCTGCGCGTGAAATCGAAGGGCCATGGACTCCGGATCCTTCGCCTTGAACCGGTCCTTCATCAGTCGGGCCCAGAGCCTCCGAGCGGCACGGAACTTCGCGACCTCCTCGAGGACATCGCTCTGCGCGCAGAAGAAGAACGAGATCTGCGGTGCGAATTCGTCGACCTTCAGGCCGCGCGCGAGCGCCGCTTCGACGTACGCGATTCCGTTCGCGAGGCTGAACGCGACCTCCTGGACCGCGGTCGCGCCCGCCTCGCGGATGTGATATCCGCTCACGCTGATCGCATTCCACTTCGGCATCTCTCGGGCGCAGAACTCGAAGATGTCCGCGACGAGCCGCATCGAGGGTTCCGGCGGGTAGATGTACGTCGACCGCGCGATGTACTCCTTCAGGATGTCGTTTTGCACCGTGCCGCGGAGGACTTTCCTCGACGTCCCCCGCCCTTCCGCGACGGCCACGTACATTGCGAGGAGAATTACGGCAGTCGCGTTGATCGTCATGCTCGTGCTCACCTGTGCGAGCGGGATGTCCCGGAACAGCGTCTCTGTGTCGTCGAGTGATGCAACGGGGACACCGACGCGGCCGACCTCGCCCCGCGCCATGGGATCGTCGGAGTCGAAGCCCATCTGCGTCGGCAGGTCGAATGCGACGGAGAGGCCCGTTGTTCCTTGCGACAATAGGTATCGATACCGCTTGTTCGATTCCTCCGCGGAACCGAAGCCCGCGTACTGACGCATCGTCCACAGCCGGCCGCGGTACATCGTTGGGTACACGCCGCGCGCAAACGGGAACTCGCCAGGGAATCCGAGGTCCCGAAGGAACTCGACGTCCCTCAAGTCGATCGGCGTGTAGAGGGGTTTCAGCGGGGCGCCGCTGAGCGTCTTGCTGTCCGCGGTGGGCTCTTGCCGCGGGGGTTGCGGCTTCTGTTTGCGACGCTTCGCGGGCGGCACCGATCCTCACTCGAGGTACGCCCGACACGACCTAAAATCCTATTCGATGGACCGCGCGGGGTTCGTTCGGCGCATCGGATATATACCCCTGACCAGATTGCGCTTCGGGAGGAGCCCGAATGCCACACTATGTGACTCTGGTTAAGTGGACGGAACAAGGACTTCGGAATGTGAGAGAATCGCCGAAACGTGCGGAGGCCGCCACGGCGCTCGCTGCGAAGATGGGGGGACGAATGCAGCTCTGGTACACCTTCGGAGAGTACGACGCCGTCGCCATCTCCGAGGCGCCAAGCGACGAGGTCGCGCTGCAGATCGCCCTCCAACTCGGCAGCCAAGGGAACGTCCGGACAACGACCCTGAAGGCGTGGAGCGTCGACGAGGCTACGAAAGTCATCGCAAAACTCCAGTAAGTCCCCATCTCGAGGACACACCGCAACGGCAACGCCCGCCGTCCGCGGCGGGCCTCCGCCTCGTCGTCCGCGGACAGGATGTACGTGTCGCCGGAGCCGTGGGTGAACCGACCCCCGACGACGAATTTCCCTGTGGCTCTCAGTCCGGACAGGTACGAGAAGTGCGCCTCCCGGTACGGCGCGAGTGCGTTCCGGTCGGCCACGAGTTGCGAAAGCGCGAGGAACTCAGGGCATGACGCGCGACAACGCCACTGAGTTCTTGGCCCTTCCTCAGGGTGCCCCAGGACTGCGTTAGGAATTGGACTGGAGCGACCAAGAGCTCCCTAGCCATCGCCTTCCTTCCCGAAACGCTCGAGGTCTGCAGGCCCTGCCCTGGTCACGATCGGCTCCTTGCCTTGAACCATTTGACGGATTTGTTCGACAACCTCGGGGTTGGCCAGGGTTGTGACATCCCCCGTGTCCATCGTATTGGAGATCGCCGCCAAGACTCGGCGCATGATCTTTCCCGAGCGGGTTTTGGGCATGTCGGCGACGATGCGGACCGCTTTCGGCCGGGCAATCTTACCGATCGTCGTTTCGATCGCACGGACGATCCTTTCTTCGATCCCTTTGCTTGGCGCGCAACCGGGCTTCAAGGAAACGTAGACCTCCGGGACACGACCCCTCAGCTCATCAACTACGGGAACCACCGCGGCTTCCGCGACTTCAAGGACCGTAAGGCAGGCGGACTCGATCTCCTTTGTGCCCAGGCGATGACCTGCCACATTGATCACGTCGTCGACCCGGCCGAGGATTCTGTAATACCCGTCGGCCGCTTGCACGGCGCCATCGGCGGTATAATAGGGCCAGTCGCGCCAGTCCTTGCTCTTCGGGTTCTTGCAGTATTTCTGATAGTATTGCTTGACGAACCGTTCGGGATCGCCCCAGATGGTCGTCATGAATCCCGGCCAAGGATTGCGAATGCAAATGTTTCCGGCTTTGTTCGACCCCGCCGGAATCTCGTTCCCGTTCTCATCGTAGACGACGGGATAGATCCCGGGCACGCCGGGACCTGTGCTGCCGGGCCTCATGGGATCGAGCGCGGGCTTCGTACTGCAGAGGAACCCACCGTTTTCCGTCTGCCACCACGTGTCCACGATCACCGCCTCTCCCTTGCCCACGACCTCGTAATACCACTTCCACGCCTCGGGTTCGATGGGCTCGCCCACGGTCGTCATGTGCTTGAAGTGGTAGTTGTACTTCTTCGGCTCGTCCGGCCCGAGCTTTCGCAGCATGCGGATCGTCGTGGGCGACGTGTGGAAGATGTTGACGTCGAGCCTCTCGGCGATCCGCCAAGGACGCCCCGCGTCCGGGTAGGTGGGAACTCCTTCGTAGATGATGCTCGTGGCGGCCAGGGCCAGGGGCCCGTACACGATATAGGAATGGCCCGTGATCCACCCGATGTCCGCCAGGCACCAGTATACGTCCTCCGGATGGATGTCCTGGATGTATTTGGACGTCCCCGTGACGTAGGCCAGATATCCTCCCGTGCTGTGCTGGCATCCCTTCGGTCCTCCCGTCGTCCCGCTCGTGTACATCAGGAACAGGGGCGCCTCGGCCGGCATGGAGACAGGGGCGACTTTTCGGCCGGCGTAGTCCTTCAGCAGGTCGTTCACGAAAACGTCCCGGCCTTTGACCATCGGGGTGGACGATGCGGACTTGTCCTGGAAACGCTTCCAGACCAGGACCTTGTCGACCCTTTGGCCCTCTCCCTCTGCGACTTGGACAGCGATGTCCGCATTCGCCTTGTGATCGATCAACTTCCCGTTCCGATAGTAGCCGTCGATGGTGACCAAGGCCCGACTTCCCGAGTCGGCGATTCTCTTTCCGCACGCTTCGCCACTGAAACCGCCGAAGACCTCCGAGTGCACGATGCCTAGCCGGGCACACGCCAACATCGTGATGGGGAGTTCCGGCGTCATTGGCAGATGAAGCGTGACGCGGTCACCGGTCTTCAGCCCGACAAAATCCCGAAGCAACGCGGCCACTTCGTTGACGCGGACGTACAGTTCTTGGTACGTGATGGCCACCGGAGGCTCGTCCTCCGGTTCCGAGACAAAGATGAGCGCGGCTTTGTTCCTGTACCTCGCTAGGTGTCGGTCCACGCAGTTGTAGCAGGCGTTGAGCTTGCCGCCGACGAACCACTTCCAGAAAGGCGGGTTGCTGGTGTCCAGTGTTGTGTGCCAGTACTGATCCCAGGCGAGCATGTCGGCATATTCTTTGAAACACTCGGGGAAACGTTCCAAGCT
>CAYOUM010000118.1:0-5365 GCA_964407185.1 uncultured Methanomassiliicoccales archaeon
AGTGTGCGAGCCGAACGAGCGAGACGGGGTCGACCTTCGAGTCCGGCGAGTACCGCGTGTGGTTGTGGAGGTCGAGGATCACGGCCCCCGCTCAGCGCGAACCACCAAAAGGTTTTCGCTCGAAACGTCGGCCTCTCATCGTGAGCCGGCAGGGGGTCGGAGGCTAACGAACCGGTGTACCCGGTGCGAACTCCTTGTCCACGGAAATGAACGTGTCCCCGACTTTCAGGGGGACCGCCTTGGTCCCGTCCTTGCCGAGGAACTGCACCGTCCCGCCCTCCGCGACTAGGATCCGATACCTCTGGAACTCCGCGAAAGTCAGGCGGGGGGCTCCGCGGACGCCAAGGATCTGGGTGCCGAGCGGCGCACCTGAGGGGACAATGAGGAGTCCGACGGCCCGCTCATCTTCCGCGGCAAGAACCATGCCATCCGACGCGACGCCGCGCAGCTTCGCAGGTTCCAGGTTGCAGAGGACCGCAACCCGCTTTCCGTGCATCTCTTCTTTAGTGTAGTCTGCTTTCATCCCGGCGACAAGCGTGCGGACTTCGTCCCCGAGGTCGACTTGGATCACGTAGAGTTTGTCCGCGTTCGGATGGTCCTTGACGTCGACGATCTCCCCGACGCGAAGGTCAAAGCGGTCCGCCTCGTTCGGCATCTCGAACTCAATCTTCTCGAAGAGCGGTCTCCCGACCCGGAGTTTCTGTCCCGCGGGAATGTCGTCGAGCACAGATTCCCAGTGTTGCGCGTGGACATCGTCGTCGTATCCAAGCGCATGCCACAACGTCTGCGAGCTGAAAGGGGTGAACGGCGCCATGAGGAGGGCGAGCGCGCGGCTCACGCGGAGAGACACGTGGAGTGCGGTGCTGCACGCGGAGCGATCTCGCTTGACGAGGTCCCATGGAGCCTTTTGGTCGAAGTACTGGTTCCCGAGACGTGCGAGCTGAATCGCCTCGCGGAGCGCATCCCGGAAATGAAGGAACTCTAGGTTCTGCCCAACGCGTCGCCACTGTTCCTCGATGCTCCGGATCATCGCCTGGTCCGCACCATCCAGGAAGCCGGCGGCCGGGACTTCGTTCCCGAAGTTCTTCCCCGCGAAAGTAATCGCGCGATGGGCAAAGTTCCCGTACACGGCGGGGAGCTCCGCGTTGTTTCGTCGCGCGAAATCCTCCCAAGCGAAATCCGTATCCTTCGTTTCCGGCATCGTCGCGGTCGCATAGTACCGAACGAGGTCCGCGCTGTACTGTCCGAGGAGGTCGGGGAGCCACACGCCCCGGCCCCGCCCCGCAGACATCCGTTCGCCGCTGATGTTCAGGTACTGCGTCGCGGGGACGTCGAACGGAAGGACAAGGTTCTCGTCGTACCCCATTAGGATCGCGGGCCAGATGATTGAGTGGAACACGATGTTGTCCTTGCCGATGAAGTAGTAATGGCGGGCCGCGGGGTCGTACCACCACGCACGCCACCCATCCGGTTTGCCCCGCCGGCGAGACCACTCCCGCGTCGCAGTGAGGTAGCCCATCACTGCCTCGAACCATACATAGATTCGCTTTGATTCGTACCTCGGAACTGGCACATCGATCCCCCACTCGAGGTCGCGGGTGATCGGCCGGTCCTTCAAGCCTTCCGCAAGAAACCCTCTGGAGAAGCCGAGCACGTAGTTCCGCCAGTGGTCTTTCCCGCTCGAGAACCACCGTTCGAGAGCCCGTTGAAACGCGGTGAGCTTGAAGAAGAAATGTGTCGTCTCGCGCGGGACCGGTGTCGAGCCGTCGATTTTGCATTTCGGGTCCTTCAGCTCGAACGGGTCGAGGAGCTTTCCACAGTTCTCGCACTGGTCCCCACGGGCCCCGGTGAAGGCGCAGTGCGGGCAGGTGCCCTCGACGTACCGATCCGGGAGGAAGCGCCGATCCGCCGGGCAGTACGGCGAGATCATCGTCGCCTCGTACACGTGTCCCCGCTCCTTGAGGCGCACGAAAATCTCTTGGACCCAACGCTTGTGGTTCGGGTCCGCAGTATTCCAGTAGAGGTCGTAGTTGACCCCGAGCTGCTCGATGTTCCGTGCATGGAGCGCGTGATAGCGATCCGCGATCACGCTCGGCGCCACGTTCTCTTGCTCTGCTTGAACGGTCACCGGCGTCCCGTGCATGTCGCTCCCCCCGACGACGAGGACCTCGTCCCCCTTCATCCGGTGGTAGCGGGCGAAGATGTCCGCCGGAACGAACGTGGACGCGGCGTGGCCGATGTGGCGCGGGCCCGAGGCGTAGGGCCAGGCGACCGCGACGAGGATCTTCGCCATGGAGGGGTGACGAATCGGCCGCGCACCATAAAGGATTCGCGCGTCGACATCGCCTCAGGGTCTTGGCTCCACCAGCCCGATGGCCGCTTCGCCAAGGTTCATGTGACCCGTGAGCCTCGGTCCGCCTCCTGTCGTTTGAACCATCTGCTCCTGGGATTGAGCGGTTCGATCGCGTTTGGCTTCATCGTCGCCGTATGTGCCCGGAGTTCTGCCTCCTCGCGCAGTCGTGACCGCGATCGTGCGTTCGGAGCGACGTTGGCGGGGCGGGTGAGCCGCCGATTATTGTCTCGTCTATCGCGTCGCCCCTTTGTCTCAGAAGCGGAAACCGTGGTGGGACGTAGTCGCTCGAAGGGAGGTCGGTAAATGCGGTCGACGTTTCATTCGTGACAGCGCCGAAGCACTCTCCCGAGATCGGCCTGTTAACTCAAAAGAGACAGAAAGGGGCCGGACCATCGAACATCGCTTCTGGTTTGTCCTCAATTGAGACAACGCGAAAACCCTGCTCTCTCCGAGCCTTTCGTTACGTGGGATAACCTCGGGGATGTCAGATGGGCGCTGGCTGGGTCCCGTTGTCTCAAAGAGACAGAATCAAGGCCGGTTCGAACGGGAGGCCGGGACCTTGGCTATCCCTCAGCGGCCGGAGGGGGGAAGGCGGACGGTTCTGGCGTCAGGTCTAATCGTAGTCGGCCGAAGGAGGGCGCGCGCATCATCCCGTCTCGGGTCATCTCGAGGAAGTGGACGTCGGCGACGAGTCCCAGCCGCATCCAGAACGCGACGGGCTCGACCATGTCCGGCTCCTCCGGAAACGGGCGCGGACCCTCGAGCGCCCGACACCTTGCAAGGATCTCGCGGCGAGTCGCGTCGTCGAAGCCCGTCCCCACACGGCCCACGTACCGCAAGACGCCATGGTCGTACAACCCGAGGATGAGCGATCCGAACGTGTCCGCTCGGTTCCCCTCGCCTCGCGTTAGGCCCGCCACGACGCACGGAAGCGTCATGCGCTTCTTGATCTTCAGCCAGTCCCGCGAGCGCTTGCCGATCTGGTAGCGGCTCGTCTTCCGCTTCGCGATGATCCCCTCGAGGCCCCGGTCGAGGACGCTCCGGTAGAACGCGCGCCCTTCGCGCTCGATCGGCTCCGAGAGGCTCACGGTCCCGGAAGGGTCCAGCGTGTCCGAGAGGATCGCCCGCCGCTCCGTGAGCGGAAGGTTCGTGAGGTCCCGGCCATCGAGGTAGAGGATGTCGAACACGACGTACGTCGCGGGGCTCTGCCTCGAGAGGAGGCGGATGTCGAACGGCTTCGTCGCGTGCTCCCGCTCTTGGAGGGCGATGAAGGATGGCCGGCCGTTCCGCATGAGGACGATCTCGCCGTCGAGGATCGCCCGCCCCCGCGTGCGGACCTCGAGTTCCGGGTAGCGCCCAGTGGTGTCGTACAGCCGGCGGTTCTGGAACCGGCGGGAGTTGCCATCGCAGAAGCAGAGGGCCCGCGTCCCGTCCCACTTCAGCTCGAACACGTGGTCGTCGGAGTCGAACGGCTCCTCGGTCAGGACCGCGAGCATCGGGTGGATCTTGAGGTCCCAGAGGTCAGCCATCGCCGGGCGTTGGAATCGGCGGACGAGGGGAATAAACCTCGCGGTGCTCTCGGTGGGCTGTGGCCTCCGTTCCGGAGACCTTGCGCGAAGAACCTGGCGTCTGAGGCGGTCACTTGGAGCCGGGCGGAGTCATCAGGCCCAGCTGAGCAAGGACGCCGAGGTTGTCGTAGTAGATGTTCAGCTCCGTCACCTTGCCCTTCTCGACCCGGGCAACAGACGCGAAGTTGCTTTCAGCCCGCTTGCCCGTCGCGGGAATCGGGGGCTGTCCGGGCATGAGAATCGGCCCCTTGTTCGTCGCCGTCCACACGCCCTCGCCGGCGATCCGATTCCCTTGCTCGACGCTGGTCGTGAACTTGATCGAGGCGTCCGGGAACACCTTCCAGTTCTCGCGGTAGTGATTCTCGACCGCCTTCCGACCCTTGATCGGCTGGGGCAGGTTCGCCTCCCAATATGTGACGTCCTCCGCCAACAGCTTGCCCATCCCCGCGACGTCGTGCGAGTTCAGCGCCTTCAGAAACGCGTCTTGCGTCGTCCGCAATTCCGATGCCATTGCCTTTTCCTCCCTCACGATGGAATCCCTGGATTCCTGCCGCACGGAACGCGCCTTGGTATTTCTACTCTCACACGCGCAGCGCCCCGACCGCACGGGACCGTCCCGGGCTGCTTCTACGCGGACATCCGGCCAGGCATGGTCGGGGTTCTGCGGAGCGCCCCCAAGGGATCCGAAGAAGCTCGCGCCCGGGCTGGGATCCTGGCCAGGGTGTTCTAGACCTTCTTCGTGGCCTGGAGCGACGCCTTCAAGGCGGCCATCAGGTCCTGCGTCGCCTGGACCTCGACCTGGGGTTCCACCTCGATGATCTTCCCCTCGATTTTCGCCTCAATCATCTTGAGGAGCGCCTCGCGGTAGCCGTTCTTGTACCTCGTCGGGTCGAAGTCTGTCGCAAGGGCGGTTACGAGGTTGATCGCAAGACCCATCTCCTCGTCCGTGATTGTGACGGGACGCGTGGCGGGAAGGTCCGGTGGCCCCTTCACCTCCTCCGCGTAGTACAGGGTCGTCATCACGAGCGCCCCATCGACCGGTCGGAGTGCGACAAGCCGTTCCTTCCGCCACAAGACCGTCTGCGCGATGGCGACCTTCCCGGTTCGAAGGAGGGCCTGGCGGAACAATTCGAACGGCTTCACGCTCGTCTCGAGTGGCCCGAGATAGTAGGTCGACTCGAGGGACAGCGGCCCGATGTCGGTGGCATCGACGAAGCCGGAGACGTCGAGGAGATCGCTCGATTCCGCCCGGACACCGTTGATTTCCTCTTCCGTGAGGACGACGAAGCTCCCCTTGCCAACCGGATATCCCTTCACCATATCCTTCGACTCCACCGGCACGTTATCCACCGGGCACATGTATGGCCGCTTCAGAGGGCTCTTGCATGAGGCGTGGAGGGTCGTGAAGGAGACGTCCCGAATCTCGGTCGCCGTGTAGAGCTTC
>CAYOUM010000119.1:0-5320 GCA_964407185.1 uncultured Methanomassiliicoccales archaeon
GACGACACCGTCACCGTCCCGATCAACATCCTTGGAGTCGGCTCGACGTACACGGTGACGATTGAAAGCACTGCGACGGATCGCAGCGACCCACCGCATCCGCTCTCCGCGTTCATCTTCACGTTCTCTGTCGCGACAAACCAGCCGCCAACGGTTCAGATTACGGGGCCCTCGCGGGGTCAGGAGTTCATGGGCGGACGACCGATTCCGATTCGGTGGACGATGAGCGACGTGGAAACGCCGGTCGCGAACCTTGTCGTCTACATCAATTACACGTCGTCCGCGGGCAATGGAGCGATCGGGGGTCCACTTCCGGGCGCGCAGAACCTGACGTGGACAGCCCCAAACATCGACGCGAGCGATGTCCGAATTCGGATCACGGTCCTCGATCAGGACGGTGCATCTGCGAACGACGTGAGCGAGCCGTTCACGATCCGGCGGACGACCGATGTCATCCTCTATGTTGGAATCGGGATTGCGGTCGCCGCAGCTCTCGGGATTCTTCTCTTTCTGTTCACACGACGCCGTCGAAAGAAAAGCGAGGCGCCTCCGGCGCCGCCCCGTCCGCCGCAGGCTGCTCCGCCGGCCCCGCGCCCTCCAACTCCACCGCCCGTTCCGCCTCCACCTCCCGCCGCGACGAAACGGTGCCCGCAATGCGGGACCGTCGTCGATGCAAAGGACTTTGAGTGTTTCCGTTGCGGCCACCGCTTCTGAGGCGTGCGGACCGCAACACTATTAAGTCGTTCCCGTCGTCGCGGGTCGCGAATGGTGCGGAAGGAAGAGGACTTCAGTGAATGGTTCACCGCCGCAATCGAGAAGGCGGAGCTCCGCGACAAGCGGTACCCGGTCAAGGGGATGGACGTGTGGCTGCCCTATGGGTGGTCGCTCATGAAGCAGATCGAACAGGCGTGGCGGGAGGAGTTCGACGCGACAGGCCACCGCGAAGTGAACTTCCCGCTCCTCGTCCCCGAGACAGAGTTCCGGAAGGAGGCGGAGCACGTGAAGGGGTTCGAGTCGGACGTGTATTGGGTCACCCATGGCGGGACGAATCCGCTCGATGTTCGTCTTGTCCTGCGGCCGACGAGTGAGACCGCCATGTATCCGATGTTCGCCCTGTGGATTCGAAGCCACGCGGACCTTCCGTTGAAGACGTACCAGATCGTCTCGACGTACCGGTACGAGACGAAGATGACACGGACGTTTCTCCGCGTGCGGGAAATCCGTTTCTTCGAGTCCCACACGTGTCACGCGACGTATGAGGAGGCGGAGCAACAGATCCGGGAGGACTTGGAAATCAACGAACGCCTGATGCAGCGATTCTGTCTCCCGCACATCGTCACGAAACGACCCGAATGGGACAAGTTTCCTGGCGCCCACTTCAGCCTCGGCGTCGATACGATCCTGCCGTCGGGCCGCACGCTCCAAGTCGCAACGTTCCATCACTACAAGGACAACTTCTCCCGCGTGTACAACGTGATGTTTGAAGACATCGATGGGGCGCGGAAGTTCGTGCACCAGACGACGGACGGGATGAGCGAACGAATCCTCGGCGGGATCGTCGCGGTCCACGGTGACGAGAAGGGTCTTGTTCTCCCGCCGGCCGTCGCGCCCATCGAAGCGGTCATTGTGCCGATCCTCGAGAAGGGCCGGCAGGCGGAGATCTCGAAGGCCGCCCGGAAACTGTACGAATCCCTTCGGGCGGGCCTCCGCGTTCACCTCGACGACCGCGACATGCGCCCCGGTGAGAAGTTCTACTATTGGGAGGCGAAGGGCGTGCCACTCCGGCTTGAGCTCGGTCCGAGGGACGTCAAGAAGGGCCAGGTCGTCGTTGTGCGCCGCGACACGGGCAAGAAGCGGTCAGTCGCAAGGGCAGGCCTTGTGCGAAAGCTTCGCTCGGTCATCGATCGGATGCAAGCCGACCTGCGGACAAGGGCTGAGAAGCTCCTACGAGAGAACATCGCGACGATCCAATCGCTCGAACAGGCGCGCGAGGGGATCAGCCGAATGGCGTGGTGTGGCCGTCATGAATGCGGTCTCACCGTGACTGAGCGGACCGGGATGAGCGTTCTCGGAACGCCATACGATCGGGAGGCGGTCACCGGCAAGTGCGTCGTCTGCGGACGGCCCGCCACCGAGATCTTGTACGCCGCGAAGGCCTACTGAGGCTTCCGGTAGAGCAGCATGCCGACGATCCCGAAGCCGACGAGCACGACGGTCACGGCGTATGCGCCGGCGTTCCTCGGTTCGAAGAGGTTCCAGGAATCGTAAAAGGCTCCCCATATCGCGTAGAACCCCAGGCCCACGCCCAGGAGGAGCGCATAGAACCAAAAGGCGACATTCCTCGGGATTGCCGATGGGGCGGCCATTGCCGCGCCCAGCGATGTGTGCGGTAAAAACCTTCCGTTCTGCGCGTGTCCCAAGGTGTCGAAGAGGCCTCAGACCTTTCTCCACCGCGGAAGCCGGACCACGCGCCGAAGGCGTCCCTTGAACACGAGCCATCCCCGTTCGACGCGGGGATAGTGACCTGGGTTCTCCTCGGCCCAGAACAGGAACGCGAGGATGAGGAAGAACCCCGTCGCGGCGAGGAGCCCGTAGAATGGCCATAAGGGGATCGGTTCCTTCACGCCGAACAGGGAGTCCGGAAGAATGCCATCGACGCCGAGGTGGGTAACGTTAAGGCCACCCAAGCATCGGTTCGTTTCGTTGTACGGTGTGCACTGCCGCGAATCGAAATTTGTTTGTGCCTCGTCCCAGGCCTGGATCGTGAAGTGTCCTTTCGACGCCATCACGTAGTGTCTCTCCCTGGTTCCATTGTCGATGTCGAATTCGAGCCAGAACCTCAGGAAGTACGCGGCCTGGGCAAAGACCGAACCGTGGGGCATGTCTGCAGATGTGAGGAGCCGGAACGTGAGACCTAGGACCTCGCCCGCCGCGAGTCGACCCGCAGGCCCGCCCTCGAGAAGCCGGTATTCCCTGTCGTTGCTCTCCTGGATTTTCGGGAATTCCCAGCCCCAATTCGCGTCGACGGTGATGAGTTCGTCGATTGTCGCGTATTCGTAGATCGACACGTTCAGGGTTGCGTTCCGCATCTCGTGGCCATATGGATTCGTGAAGTTGAGGCGGAATGTGCCCGCCTGGCCCGGCGCGAGCTGGGGGGACTCGATTACCTCAATAATCCGGTTCACTCTCCCGGGGTCACGGATGTCGTCCTGGGCGTGCGCGCTCGGGAGAAAGGCCAGGAATATCGCCAACACAATGACGGCGACCTGGCGCATTTCGCGCGCGTGTTAGCCTCCGCCTCCACTTATACCTTTGGCGGTGAAGCTTTTTCGCGAGAACGGCTCTCTGGAAGGTGTGCGCGCGCTAAGGGTTCCGAGGGCGCTTGCCGCCCGGTGCATCGAGGAACTTCGTCACGCCGATGCGCTCGACGCGGAGTGGCGTCCTCGGTTTGATGGTTCAGTCCTCTTTGTTCCGATCCGCGAAAAGATCGCCGCATTCCGTTTCGAATCGTTCGGCGGGGCGTCCGTAGACGCACCTTTCGATCGGACGCAGAGGCCCATGCGACCCTTTGACGCGATCGGTGAGGCTGCGCGTGGAGCGGGCCTGAAGCCTAATGCGCTCCCGCGGGGATGGAAACGGATCGGCGACGTCGTCCTCTTGCGCCGTCCCCGGAGTATGCGTTGGCGGGAGGACGAGCCCCGTCGCATCGGTGCAGTGTACGGCTCGGCGCTGCGCGCGCGGACGGTTGTTGAGGACCTCGCCTCGATCCACGGCCCATGGCGTCTTCCAGCAGTTCGATGGTTGTGGGGCGAAGGGACCAAGACGGTCCATCGGGAGGACGGTGTGCTCTTCGCACTCGACGTCTCGAAAGTGATGTTCTCCTCCGGAAATCTCGCGGAGCGAATGCGAATGGCCCGTCTCCCGCAGCCCGGGGAGACAGTCGTCGACTTGTTTGCGGGCATCGGATACTTTTCGATTCCGATGGCGATGCACGGCAGGGCAACTCGCATCGAGGCATGCGAAGTGAACCCCAGTGCGTTCGACTACCTCCGGGAAAACGTCAGGCTCAATCGTGTCGACTGTGTCGAGCCGAGGCTCGGCGACTGCCGGGACGTCGCCCCGACGGGGGTCGCCGATCGGATTGTGATGGGCCATTTCGGCGCGGGGGACTACCTCGACGTAGCCCTCCGCGCGGCGAGACCCAACGCGACGATTCACGTCCACGGCCTCGAGCGGCTCAGCCGTACCAGTGCACGGAGCGTCGCCGGCGAGGCTCACAACCTCGTCACACGCCTCGACCGGGAAGCGGGACGCCAGGGATTCAGGGTCGTCTCCGTTCATCGCCGCGTGATCAAGTCGTATGGGCCCGGAGTCCGTCACTTCGTGGTCGACGCTGTTGTCCGGCGATAACGAGGGCGATAGGCATTTCTTTCGCGGCGGAGCTGGGCGCAGCGGATCGTTATGGACTGCCCAAGGTGTGGACGGACTGCCCAGGAAGGCGTGGTGTATTGCGGATACTGCGGCTGGAAGATTGAGAGCGATATGAGACCGCCGGAGCAGTTTTCGAGCAAACTCTCCGAGTTCCCTAGCGAGTTGGCGGACCTCGTCCCACTGGTCACCTGGAAGACAGCGAAGGCGAATGCCGAGCTGGCGAAGCCCGTGGTCGAGGAAGCGAAGCCCCTCGCAGTACCTGGCATGCACGGACTTGTCCAGGCCATGCTGCCTGCTGCGGAGGCCGTGGTCCCGAAGCCCAGCCTGGCGGCACGGCGAACGGTCGTGAGACGCGCTCCCGCCCCGCGAAAAGCGGCCCGAAAGGGCGCTGGAAAGAAGTCGGCCCGACGAACCAAACGGAAGTCGAAGTGAGCCGAGAAGGCTTTTATCGACCAACCCGCTTCGCCGGTGGATGTCCGCCGAATCCCGGCTTCGCCACGTCGAGCGCGGGACGGAGGAAATTGTCACACGCCAGGAGCTGATCAGTCTCCTTGATCGGGAGGCCCATCCGAAGGCATACATCGGATACGAGCCGAGCGGGTTTGTGCACATCGGCAACGGAATACCCGTCGCGCATAAGATCAAGGACCTCGTCGCCGCGGGGTTTGACTTCACATTTTTCCTCGCGGACTGGCACGCGATGATCAACAACAAGCTTGGCGGTGACCTCGACGCGATCCGGGCGTGCGGGCGCTACTTCGAGGATGCGTTCCGCGCACTCGGCGTGCCGGATGGTGTTCGGTTTTTGTTGGCCAGCGACTTGGTGACCCGCACGTCGTACTGGAGGGACGTGATCCACGTGTCGAAGAGCGCGAGCGTTGCGCGAATC
>CAYOUM010000120.1:0-5315 GCA_964407185.1 uncultured Methanomassiliicoccales archaeon
TCGTTCAAGGGAGGAAGCGACGATGTCCGCGAGTCACGGGCGATCCCCCTCGCGAAAGGCCTGCTCGAGCGGGGCGCGGATGTGATCGGATACGACCCGGAGGCGAACGACGCGTTTCGGGCGATCGTTCCCGAGGTCAAGATTGCGCCCGATGCGCGAAGCGCTCTTGCTCATGCGGATGTGTGCATCGTGCACAACGACTGGCCCCAGTGGAAGAACCTGACGGCGGCAGACTTCTCAGGGATGAACGGAAAAGTCGTCGTCGACGGACGCCGGATCCTGAACCGTAGGGCGATGAAAGGCGTCAAACTCATCGTCCTCGGTGGATAAGGTCCGAGGACTTCACGAAACGAAGCGGGTTAGTTGGCCAAACCTTCGTCCGGGCCGTGTGACCGATCCGCGTCATCCTGTCGAGCGCCACAGGAGCACGAACCACGTGTCGTCAGGTTATCAAGAGACGCGCGGCTGCGCTTCAGGTTACGCAGTGCCGTGAACTGACGCCTCGTATGATCCGCGATGCCCAAATGGTGCGAGTCCGCCCGGCCAAGCGACGATGAGGGATTATGTTTAATACGCATCTCAGGTCTGTCATCACCCGGAGGAGTGGGAATCTCGCGCAGGTGGGTCTTCGTTCTCGTGACCCTCGTCATCAGTGTCCAGATCCTCTCTCTCGGCGCAGGTGTCGCTTCGGTGGTCTTCGCCATGGAGCTCGACGGGAGTTCAATTCCAACTCCGGATGCAGCGCCGTCGGTCGATTTCACTTTCTCGCCGGCTAACCCGGTCGTTGCGGAAGTCGTCACTTTCCGGGGAACCACAACGGGGGGGACCAATCAACCGTTCACGTTCCGATGGGACTTCGGAGATGGCACTCCTCAGGGCACGACGCAGAACGTGACCCACGCGTATTCCACGGCAGGAACCCGTGACGTGACGCTGACCGTTACAAACTCCATCAACCAGACAGGGACACGAGTCCGACCAATCGTCGTCACTCAGGCGCTCACTGCGAGCTTTACCTTCACCCCCGCGCAACCGGCAGTCGGCGAATCCGTTTCCTTTACTGCGACGGCATCTGGGGGAACCACCCCGTACACGTACAGCTGGGCATGGGGGGACGGCACATCGGCTGGCAGTGGGCGGACCCCGAGCCACACGTACGCGGGGGCGGGAACCTTCACGGTGACGCTGACCGTCACTGACGCTGCGACACCCGTTCACACCGCGACGACGTCGAGATCCGTCGTCGTCACCGGCGCACTTACTGCGAGCTTTACGTTCACGCCCGCGCAACCGTCGGTGGGCGAATCCGTCTCCTTCACCCCAACTGTATCTGGCGGCACGACCCCGTACACGTACAGCTGGACATGGGGAGATGGAACGTCGGGAAGCACAGCGCAGAACCCGAGCCACACGTTCGGCGCGGCGGGAACTTTCACCGTCGCATTGACCGTCGACGATGCGGCGACGCCCGTTCACACTGCGACGACTTCAAGATCCGTCGTCGTCACGGCCGTACTCACCGCAAGCTTCACCTTCACGCCCGCGAACCCGGCGGTTGGCGAATCCGTTTCCTTCACCGCAACCGCATCAGGAGGGACGACCCCGTATACATACAGCTGGGCATGGGGGGATGGTACACCGGCTGGAAGTGGCCGAACCCCGACCCACACGTACACGGGGGCAGGGACCTTCACCGTCACGCTAACCGTCACAGACGCTGCGACCCCGGCTCACACGGCGACGGCGTCGAGGACCGTTACCGTCATCGGCGGGCTCACTGCCGATTTCACGTTCCTACCGACGAGACCGATGATCAATGAGGCCGTGAGCTTCTCCGCAACCGTATCCGGAGGCGCGCCCCCCTACACGTACAGCTGGACATGGGGAGACGGAACGCCAGGCGGTACCGGGCCGACCCCGAGCCACACGTACACGACGGCGGGAACCTTCACCGTAACCCTCCGGGTCACGGACTCCGCGACCCCGGCCCGCAGCGCGACAGTCACGAAGCCGGTCGTCGTCACCCCCGTCCTTGCAGCAGATTTCACGTTCACGCCAACAGCTCCTTCCGCTGGGGACCTCGTTTCATTCCAGGGAACCGCAACGGGGGGCACGGGGCCATATCAGTTCTCCTGGACCTTCGGGGACGGCGCAGCGGGCATTGGCGCGATCGTCGCCCGGGCGTTGGCGACCGCCAACGCGTACGCGGTGACGCTCACGGCGTCCGATTCCGCCGGTCACGTCGGCACGGTCGCGAAGTTCGTCAGCGTGGGGGGCGCCCTCGCCGCGGACTTCACCGTTGTGCCCACACAACCCGTAATCGGCGAAGTCGCCAGTTTCTCCGCGACCGCGGCGGGCGGGAACCCGCCGTACACGTACAGCTGGACATGGGGGGACGGCACACCCGCCGGCTCCGGGAGAGATGCGACGCACGCCTTTGCGACGGCCGGAACGTTCACGGTGACCTTGCGGGTGAATGATGCCGCGAGTCACGTTGCGATCGTTTCCAAGTCCGTCATTGTGACTCCTCGCGTGACCGCGAATTTCACCTACACACCTCCGGATCCGGTCGTCGGGGAAGAGGTCACCTTCAACGCGACCGCGACGGGCGGAACGCCCCCGTACACATACGAATGGACCTTCGGCGACCTATCGAGCGACAGCGGATTATCGGTCCGCCATACCTACGAAGCGCAGGGCAACTTCACCGTGAGGCTGACCGTTGCGGATACGATCGGCCACGTCGCCAATGCGACGAAGATCGTCGTCGTGCGCTCGGCGATGACGGTGAACCTCACCGTTTCCCAGGACCGCCCCGTGATCGGGGAGTCCGTCAAGTTCACCGCGAGCGCCTCCGGAGCGTCCCCTCCGTACAACTACAGCTGGAACTTCGGGGACGGAGCGAAGGCATTTGGAGCGAGCGTGTTCCACGCCTTCGCGTTCGAGGGAGTCTTCCAGGTGAATGTGACGGCTTCGGATGTCGCGGGTCGGCGCGAGGTCGGGACACGGGAGATCTACGTCACGCGCGGCATCGTCGCGAACTTCACGGTTACGCCGACGACTCCCTTCGCCGGGGAGACGGTCAACGTCGAGGTGACGAACGTGGTGGGCGGGAGCCCTCCCGATCAGTTCGTGTGGACCTTCGGGGACGGCATCGCGGGATTCGGGATGAACGCAACCCATATCTACGTCTCGCCGGGGACCTTCGGGGTGAATCTAACCGTCACGGATTCCGCAGGCCACAGGACCGTCGTGTCGAAGTCCATCCGGGTCGTTCCGCCCCTCGCGGCGGTGATCACCTTCTCCCCCCTGAACCCGGTCCTTGGGGAACGGATCACGTTCTCGGCGAACGTGTCCGGGGGCATGCCGCCGTGGAGGAATTACACCTGGACTTTCGGGGACGGGAACGGAGGAACCGACAGCGGCACCGTGTACCATTTCTACACGCGCGTCGGAACGTTCAACGTGACCCTGACGGTCTCCGATTCGTTGGGCCGTTTCGTCTTGGCGCGGCGCACCGTGTCGACGACCCCGCAGGTCGTGGCCGATTTCACCTTCCAGCCGGGGATGCCCGTCACGGGGCGCCCGTTGTCCTTTTCGCCGTTCGTCTCTGGCGGGACGCCTCCGTACACGTACGAGTGGACGTTCGGGGACGGCCTGGGGTCGCGGGAGACCCAGCCGACGCACACGTACTCCAGTTCGGACTTCTCCGTGACGTATCAGGTCGTCCTCGCCGCCTGCGATTCCGCGGCCCACTGCACCTCTGTGTCGAAGGACGTCACCCTCGTGGACTGGCCGCAGGTCGTGAACGTTGCTGGCGCGGCCGCGATCGTCGCCGTGATCGGCCTTTGGTTCGTTCGCCGGTTCTTCTGGAGAACCCGCGGCTGAAAGCGGGACGCACGACGCCTGGAGGGGGCGCTCGTCCTTGACTGCCCCGCGTTCGCTGCGAAACCTGCCGAAAGGCCGTCGTGTTCCTCGAGGACATGTGCCGCGGGTCTCCGGGCGGCGCGGTTCGGCGAACGTGGATATTTGTGTCGTGTCCAGTCTTCGTCCAGGGCGTCCAACCGTACGCGCTGGGCGGCTGACGGGGCTCAGGCGGGACGAACGCGGGCTGGGGCGAGGAGGGGGATGTAAATCCCCGTAGCCGTGGGCCTGGCGAGGACTCGATTGCCCGTCTTCGAGAACCGGACCAAGTCGAACCGTTCGAGCATGAGAAGATCCTTCCGTACGCGACTCACATTCCGTCCGAGGGAGCGGGCCAAGTCCGCGATGGAGGCATAGTCCTTGCCCTCGAGTTCTCGAAGGATGCGCAGTCGTTCCTTCGTGACCACGGAGGCGATCTCCGCCGGGTCCATGAGGAAGAGGATCGCCTCGTCCGGGTATCTCTCCGGGTGCTCCAAGACGCGCGTGATGAAGTCGAAGGCCGCGTCGATCCTGCGTTGCCATTCCTTCTCGTCCATGTCACTCCTCCGCGAGGCTGGCCTCCCTCAGCATCCGATACCTCCGCCAATTTTGCCGTAGGTCTCGACGGCATCGTTCAACCCAAGCGGCGATCGGGAGATGCTCTCGTTCGGGCATCCGCTCCGGCTTCGCGGAGCGCCAGAAGCGCTGGCGATGAAGGTACCCGTGGAAGTTGTCGTACCGTACAACTTCCCACCATCGGTCCCGAATTCGCGCGGAATAGGTGATCGCAAACCGTCGGATACGAGGGGATGCGCCCGTCCTTCCGGTGAACTCCAGGTCCACGTCGATCCGGTCGTCCGCGGAAAGGAAGATCCCAAAGGTCTTCCTTTTGGACATTTCATGGCCAAATGGACATTACATGCCCAAATACTTCAACTTTCCGTCTCATCGCGGTGGGTGCCCCACGGAGAGACTTTCGGAGCCAAGGGAGACGATCAAGGGTGTGGAGCTTCACAACCGCGGCGGATGGTCGGCGAAAGTTCACTCGGGTGCTCAGGCGCTTGCCGCCCGGTCGTGCCCGTTTCCCGAGACGTCCCTAACGCGGGCGTTACGTCCGAGGACAGCTTTCGGTCGTCTGTGGGTAAAGTATAAGAACTGCCCACAGCATCGGATATTTATGAAGGCCGCGACCCGACTCGACGATCGAGGCCGGTTGACCATCCGCCGAGCCTACCGGAAGGTGCTTCGCGATCGCGTGATCCAAATACTCACCCCCCACGGAGTGCTCCTTCGCCCGGTTCCAGACCGCCTGCCGGACCGCGGAAAGCTGCCACCTGCGCTCACAGAGGCGGGCGAGGAGGAAGCCGAACGCGAGGCGGGCGAGTGACGGACACCGCCGACCTTAGCCTCGT
>CAYOUM010000121.1:0-5310 GCA_964407185.1 uncultured Methanomassiliicoccales archaeon
GGACTCGGCCACCTTCGGGCCCAGAGGGATTCCCTTTTCCTTTCTCTCGCGTTCCATCGCCGCGCTCTTCTCGCCGTGGAGGTAGATTCGTGCGTGACCCGCGGCCTTCGGGGATTCGCGGATCATCCGAATCAGCCTGTCCATGTCGCGCCTGAAGTCCTTCAGCGGTCGAAACGCGCGGACGTCGATCGCCCCGAAGAAGTGGCCGACGTTTGCGGCGTCTTCGGTGCCATACACATCGAGGCCAAAGGCCGCACCGGGGAGGACGCCACACAGGATGTCGACGAGAAGCGCGAGGCCGTACCCCTTGTGGCCCGAGAATTCCTCTCCCTCCCCGCCGAGCGGGAGGATGCCGCCGCCGAGGCGCTTCGCAAGGGCTTCGAGAACCGCCTTCGGGTCCTGGCTGCTATGTCCCGACCCATCGACGGCCCAACCCAGGGGCATCAACTTCGCCTGGCGCTCGTAAACTTCGATCTGTCCGCGGGGGACGACGCTCGTTGCCATGTCCAGGACGAATGGAAGCTCCTTGTCCGAGGGGACCGCGACGCTGACGGGGTTCGTGCCAAGGACCGACGTGCGGCCAAACGTCGGGACGACGAGTGGGGCCGCGTTCGTCATCGAGATGCCGATCATTCCTGCCTTGAGCGCCATCATCGCGTAGTATCCCGCAATTCCGTAGTGGTTCGAGTTCCGTACGCCGACGAATGCCAGACTCGCCGTTCGTGCCTTTTCCATCGCGAGTCGCATGCCCTTGCGGCCGACGACCTGGCCGAGGCTGTTCCCGCCATCGATGACGGCCGTCGAGCGGGTCTGCTTCACGATCTTGCTCGCGTCCTTCTTGGAAATCGTTCCGTACCGGAGCCCCTCCACATAGCGAGGCAATCGAGCAACGCCATGGGAGCCGATCCCACGGAGGTCTGCGGTCAAGAGGACGTCCGCTGTCGCGGCCGCGTCCCTGGCCGGGACGCCGAGCTTCTGGAACACGATGGTCGTGAACGTTCGCAGCGTGGGCTCCGGAACCCAGACCGAGCCCTCGACGACCTCTTCCTTGCCCATTTTCGCACGTCCGGCGGGGAACGCGAGCGAAGGGACGCGCGAGGGCATACTAAGGTGTTTCGCAATGGCGTACTGTCAGGTCATTACTGATGAAACAGGCGAAATTTCGGAGTTACTTTCACCGGCCTCCCCTATGAGGCTTGACGTGCGGAGGGCGCCTATCCGACGGCGTGCGCGACCACAAAGCCCTCGTGTTCCACGTCGAGTGGGGGGACGCCCGCTTGCACTGGCTGTTGAAGGAGTTCCGCCTCATCGTGAACAAGTCGATCCGCGTGGCCCTCCGGGGGGATCTCCGCTCGCGGGTGCGCCTTGCCCGGGCCTCCTACGCGGACTTGAGCCGTGACCACGCGGTCTACAAGCAATACATCCCGGCGGCCTTCGAGGTCGCCCTGGGCTGTCTAAAGGCCCGTCGACGGCGCGTCCGCAAGGGGAAGGCCGCCTCCCAGCCTTACATGAAGCGCCTTATGCTGAAGGCGGAGAACCAGTCCTACCGACTGGACCGGGGGACCGGACGCCTGCGCATCCCAATCCGCGCTCGGGAGCTCGTGACCCTCATCCTTCCGTTGTCCGAGTGGCATCGGTCCGTTCTCGCGGACCCCTCGTGGGGACTCGGCGCCCTCACGGTCGTCCCGGGCAAAGTAATCGTCGTCGTGCGGAAGGAGGCCCCGAAGGCGTACGAACCCGAGGCGGTCCTCGCCCTTGACACGAACGAGGACTCCCTCGATGGTGTCATGGCGGCGGGCGATTCCGCGAGCCCTGTCACGCTACCCTTCGGCGGCGTGCGCCAAGTGCAGGCGATCCATTTCCGGCGGCGTCGGCGCATCGCGAAGAAGAAGGCTCAGGATCGACGCGTCCAGCGGAATCTCCTGGGCCGGGAAGGGCGGAGGGAGCGGAACCGCGTCCGCCAGAGGCTCCATCGAGTGTCGAAGTGGCTTGTGTCAGCCGCGAAGGATCGTCGGGCCGCGATTGTCCTCGAGAACCTCACGCTCCACGATGCGGGCGGCCGTTCACGAGGGATGAATCGTCGCCTCTCCTCATGGCCTCGCCGGGAGATTCACCGCCAGATCGAGTACAAGGCCGTCCTAGAAGGCGTGCGAATCATCAAGGTCAATCCCGCATGGACCAGCAAGACCTGCCCCGCGTGTGGCGCCCGGCGCCGAGATAGGGTGGGCAAGGAGTTCGTCTGCTTGATGTGCGACTGGGAGATGGACCGACAGATCAACGCAGGCCTGAACATCCTCAAAACCGCCTTGGCCTCGAACGAGGCCTTGGCAAGGGCTGTACGGTTCCAGCCCGGTGCCCTCCGCGATGATGTGGTGATTCCCCTCTACGACCTTCTCGGGAGAGAAGGCGCACGGGAGGAGCAGAGCGGAGTCGAGTTGGGTGCGTCAAAAATCACCTGACAGAACCCGCAATGGGAATTCGTTCTCGGACTTTCGGATTCGACCCGCGGCTCATCCAGAGAACCGTTCTGTCCAGCCCCGATCGCCTCAGACCGACCGATACTCAATGACGATTTCCTGACCGTTGCGGAGGATGAGACCGCCGAATGAGGTGTCGGCCACGCCGTCCACGGTCATCGTCACCGTGTGGGTCGCATCCGCAACGTACGACAAGATCTGGGTCGAGGAGAACGCCTGTCCCCATACGACGAAGAACTCCGCGAGCGTGAATTCGCGCACCTCCGCTGGGACCGGGCTCTCGATGTGGATCGTGCCCGTGCCGTCATGGGTATGAAGGAGACGCATGCAATCCGCCGAAACGATTCCAATGTTCGCTGGGAGGGGATACGGCGAACCAAGGATGAGGATCGTGAGCCCGGCGTGGTCGTGGCGAACGATCCTCACGTGCTGCATGCATGTCTCCGAGATCGGCGCGTTCGGGTCGAACGTGGATCCCGACGGAGGCCCGCCGAACTGTGCCCATGCGTAGATACCGGCCCCGAGGATCAGGACCGCGCCGAGAACGGCCCATGTGCGACGGCTGACTCGGAGCGGCGCTCGGGGCGGGCGGACGACCTTTCGCCGTCGCTCCTCGCGGTCCGCGTCAGCATGTGCGGCGTGAACCCGGCGGAGGTGCTCCGCGAGGTTCTCCGGCTTTACAAAGACCCCGCATCGCGGGCAATGGCTCGTGTCCCGTGCCATCCGACGTTCCAAGAATCCGCCCCTTAATCCATCTTTCGGAGCGATTTTGCGTCGCGGCGCACGAAGCAAAAGGGGAAAGGGCCCGGAGCGCCCATGGCGGTCCGCCCCGGGCCATGCATTCGGCTCGGTTACGGGAGTACCTCGCGGTGCTTCCACACCAGGAGGTCCTCGTTGTCCATCTCGCCGTCCTCGTCGACGTCCTCGCCGCGGTAGCGCACGATCGTCCAAGACTTCACGTCGGCATCGCCGTCGTCATCGCTGTCCTCGACGTGGACGTACGCGGCATCGGCGGACACCTTCCCGACAACGCCGTTGCTGTTCTCATCGAGCGCCGTGATGCGTAGCGCGAAGAAGCTCTCCCACTCCTTTGTGCCGTCCTGGTCGAGATCTTCGTATGCGTACCCAGCGGCCTCGACAGTCCGGTTCTCCGGGTTGCCGTCGTCGTCAACGTCCGTCGCGACGTAATGGGCCATGAGGGCGGCCTCGGACTCCGGCACGCCGTCGGAGTTCGCGTCGCGCTGGCGGCCCGCCACGAGGCCGGCCGTCACAATCTCTGCGTACCCGTTGCTGTTCGTGTCGTTCGCCTCGAGCCGGAGCGCGGCCCCGCGTCGCTCCTCGTAGACACCGTCCTCGTTAGGGTCCTCCCGCTCGAAGGCGAGGGCCTCGACGAGGAGATGCTCGGGGTATTCGTCCTCGATCGCGTTCTCAACGCTCGCCCGGGCAGCGAACAGGGATTCCTTTTCCCGGATCCCGTCGCTGTCCGCGTCAACGGCCGCAGCCGCGAGGATCGTCGCTTCCGCAAACTCTGCAACGCCGCTCGAGTTCGCATCCGTCACGTTCAGTTGCCCGAACGCCACGGCGGCTTCCTCGGGGAACCCGTCCTCGTTCGCATCGACCGTTGCGAGGGCGTGGAACGTGACCTGCACGAACTCGGGGTGGCCGTCGTCGGTCTCGTCCGTCGCCATCATCTCGAGCTTCGCGGCTGCAACGGCCTCACGCACGCCGTTCGAGTTCTCGTCGCGGAACGCGCCCGCGTACAGCTCCAAGCAAACTTTCTCGGTCGCGCCATTTGACGTCGCATCCGTGGCCGACGCTTCGAGACTGATCCCGCGGGCTCCCTCGGGGTTGCCGTCGAAATCCGCGTCGATTTCCTCATACGCGAGGGCCGTCAGGACCGCGGATTCGTTGTGGCCATCGTCTGTCGCGTCGATCGAGTGCGCACTCACGACGGCGATCCCCCGATATTCCCGGGTGCCGTCATCGCCGATGTCATACACATGACCGAACGCGATGAGGGCCTCGAGTTCTTCCGGGAGTCCATTGCTCGATGCGTCCGTGTAGTTGAGGAACGCGCGGAGGTGGCGCTCGTACTCGACCGTCCCGTTCTCGTTCAGATCGAACGACTGCTCGCCGTAGAACGCGACCCGTAGGGACTCGGGCCGCTTGTCCTCGTCCTCATCGTAGACCGCAAGCTCCCAAATCGCCTGGGCCCCGATCTCGTGGAGCCCATCGCTGTCGTCGTCGATGAACGCCTTTAGGCCCTGTTTCCCGATGAGCACATTGAACTGCCCATTGCTGTCGTTGTCCCATGCCTGGAAGTCGCGGGCAATTGCGACACGGGCCTCGGGTTTCCCGTCGGAGTCCTCGTCCTTCTCGATCACGCAGAGTCCGCGGGCGTGGACCCACTCGGGGTTCCCGTCCTTGTCTGCATCCGACGACTCGATCTCGTACGACCAGTCGCACGGGTCCTCGTCCCCCTCAGAAGGCTGGAGGTCCCGCAGGGACGCTGAGCCGTATGCCTCTCGGTCGCGGGGCTCGCTGAACCAGCCGCTCGCCGTCGCAATCGGATCGCCACGGTCCTCGATTCCCGAGGGCTTCAGGCGGTCGACAGCCTGCACCGCTTCGTAGCTGCCAATCTCGTCCTCGGGTGTCATCAGCGGCGGTGTCTCGTCGCCGCTCCCGTCGCTCGTACCCGAACTCGCCGTTGGTTCGCTCCTCATCGGCTGCATCTGTGCCTGTGTGGGCTCGCTCGTCGGCTCGCTCGGGGCGGGCGCGCTGGTGGGGCGGCCGCGGGTTCCGGTATCCATTGCACGGGCGTCCGGCCCAAGGC
>CAYOUM010000122.1:0-2736 GCA_964407185.1 uncultured Methanomassiliicoccales archaeon
GGGGAACCCGAGCCCACCGCCGCGACGTTCCTCGTCGCTTCTCGCTGAGCGAGAGCACCCCTTCTCGAGGTGACTCCATGCACATAGGTCTAGAGCTAGAAAGCCGCAGGCGAATCTACGAATACCTGGCCGCGAACCCCGGCGTCCATCTCCGCCGGATAGGGCAGGCCCTCGGAATGTCGACGGGCATGCTGTCCTATCACCTCGGCGTGATGGAGAAACTCGGTCTCCTGAAGTCCGAGGCCGCCCGCCACCGGCGGCGATACTATCCCGCGCTCGTGTACCGCGAGGACCAGCGGCGGATCCTCGCGTTACTGCGGGAGCGCGTGCCGCGTCGGGTCCTCGTCGACCTCGCGACGTACGGGGGCCGCCGGTTCGCCGATCTGCTCCAGACGACCGGCGTGTCGAAGTCCACGCTCTCGTATCACCTCGCGAAGCTCGTCTCCACGGGCGTCGCGATCCGCGAACGTCGGAATCGGGAGAGCGTTTTCACCCTGCGGGACGGAAATGAAGTTGCAAACCTCATCCTGGCCTGCGCGCCGAGCTTCCGGGACGAGGCCGTTGGCCGCTTCGTCTCGATCTGGCCTCGGCTCCGGGACTTGCGGCAGCGGCAAAGTCCCGCCGTCGTCGCCACGATTCCTGCATGACAACGCCTCCATCCCGAGGCTACCCCATCGGTACCTTCAGCAACTCGCGGAGGAGGCACGTTGCATAGCAGCCCGGTGTGAGCGTGAACTGGAAGGTAACGACGCCCTCAAGCGCCTCCCACTCAAGGTCGCGCACCGGAGCCAGCAGCTCTCGCCGCGCGCCACGGGACGAGAGGCGCGGGAGAGCGGGAATAATGAAATCCTCCGGTTGGAGACTCTCCTCTGCAATCACGCGCTTTTCGATCTCCCCCGGTCGTCCCGCGGCAAACTCCGTCTCGGATCCGAATAGGACACCACTGACGAAGGCCTTCCCCGCCCGGCACTGCGCAGCGACACGCTCAATGTTCGTGCAATCGACGGGAATCTCCCGATCGCGGTCCGGGCGCCCGTCCGCGCGGGCTGCGAGGACGACGTCCCCCTCGACGGGCTCGTGGAATGGAAATCCGGCACGCATCCGATCGCTGAGAATCCGGTTGAAGAGATAGGATTGGTACCCATGGACGAACATCATCTGGAGATTGTGCGGGAGGATCTGCAATGCGCCGACGTGGTCGTCGGGATGTTTCACGAGGTGGTTGAGGATCGCTTTCTCGAAGCCCCATTCGTCGGGATACGCGCGAAGCGCGGCCGCGTAGTCGCCCGTCGTTTCGAGTTCTGCGCGGACCGCCGCCGATTCCTCACCCTCCCCTTCCATCGGATTCGCGATGTACGCATGGACTGCCTCCTTGAATTCCCCACGGACGATGTGGCGTCCAACGATGTGTGTGATCGGCCGGACGGATCCGAACCGCTGGACGCCGAAGAAGTTCGGGAACCCGCCCGCGGCCCGTACTTCGCGCGCAATCGTTTCCGTCCGTGGTTCGATTTCCACCTTCGAAAGCGGGATGTCCCGCACGGCAATCGTGAACTCGTTTCCGAGGAGGTCTCCGATCTCGAGCACACGGTCCGTCCGATACGTCTCGAGGACCTCGACATCCTTCAATCGGATTGACTCGACGGCGTCCACGGGCGCATCGAACTGGAACAGTTGCATCGTGATCGCGCGGCGATCCTTCGTCCCTGCGAACGCGATGCGCCTCCGACTGATTCGCAACCGCCGCGCAAGTTCCCGAACGAGGCGATTCGTCTCCCAGTTCCGCGTCCGGACCCGTGCGACCGTGTATCGGCCCTCCGCCGAGCGCGGGAGGTCGACGGAGATTTCATTCACGACGAAATCCTCGGGGCTCGCTTTCACGCGGCCCCCCAGCCCCGGAGTCGTCGTGAGGTATCCGGAGATGCCAATCGCGGACTCGTCCATCGTGCAGCGGAACCATGGAGGGCTATATGAGCCCGCGATTGGGGTGCCCAACCGAGGCGCCCGCATCACTTTGCGAGTGCTTTCTCCAGGAGGGACTTCGCCTCGTGGAACTGGCCCGCCAAGGTCTCCGCGGCCCGCTTCAGCGCGGCCTGGGGCGAGTCCTTCTTCGTCCTTACGTAGAGAACTGGCTTGTCGAGCTGCGGGTGGCCCGTGTAGTACTCCGCGTCGGAGACGTCCGCGTCTTGGAGGAGCGCCGACACGAGCGGGAAGATCAGCGTGTCTTCTGGATTGATGATCTCGATCTTCAGGGAGTTCGTCTCTTTTTCCCGCAGCTTCATCTCCATTGCGGCCGGCGCTACGGGAGCGCTCTATTTAGGCTTTGTGCGCCGCGCGGATTCGCTCCTTGCAGAGCGATGGGTTAACCTAATACGCACCGAGGTCCATCCATAGACCGCGGCGGGAGGTCGCGGGTGGGGGAGGGGTTCGCAACGGCGCGGAACGCGGCGGTGCAATCCGAGCAAATTGAGAGGGGGGCTCACGCATCGGTCGTGTGTGCGGTTGCGTTCGTCCTCATTCGCTTTCGACGGCGGTGTCGCCGCTGAAACGAGCGCGCCCTCGTCGGGAGCTCGCCCGTCGGACCCCCGCCGTTCCCCTTGTCGACAATCTCGCCCCACCGTCTCCTGGGCAGGCCGGCGCGCATGGTTTGAGTCCGAGGCCGATGAGCCCGCGGGTCCCCTCGGTCGGCTCGTGGTCGCTGGAACGTCGTGGGTGAGAAAAATTGCCGGGAAACGA
>CAYOUM010000122.1:2746-5309 GCA_964407185.1 uncultured Methanomassiliicoccales archaeon
TCGCAAGCATCGCCATGGCGGGTGTCCTCCTGCCCTTCCTTTGGTGGAACAGGAAGCCGCGCTGGCAAGCTCACTCTGCATGGCTTGCACGCTGCCACCCGTGCTAGTTCTTATCTAGGGCTAAGGCGCTAGGCCCTCGAGGCCCGCGGCCGTTGACAGTTCCCAATCTCACGGTCAAGGATCGGATCCAGCTTCACCTGTTCGACTTCAATCGTTATGCCGAAGGATTCGAGGCACCGGTCGACGTCACGCAGGGTGCGATCGCGAAAGCCGTTGGAATTCGCGTGCACCATGTGCCGCAGTACATTCGACCGCTCATGACCGACGGCCTCATCGAGGAGCGGGTCGGCCATATCCTGAAGCATAAGCGCCGACGCAAGGCATACTTCCTCTCCGGACGGGGACGCGCCCAGGTCGCTTCTCTCCGGACCGCCCTTCTCCAGGAGATCGTCCCGCTTCGACGCCGAACGGGCCAAGTTGAACAGGTGCCTCTCTCGCGGATCTACCACGAGGAGCGGCGGGGAACGACTTTGTCAGAACTGCTGCTGGAGCTTGGTTCCGTCGGTCACGTCCTGGAGGTCCCAGCCTCCGAGGAGCCTGGCCTCGTCGACTTCTCGCAGGAGGCACCAAAGGTGGATCGGGTCTACGGCCGGGAAAGCGAGCTCGCACACGTCACCGATGCGCTCAACCGCGCGAACCTCGTCGTCGTCACGGGGATGGCGGGGATGGGAAAGTCAACCCTCGGATCGAAGGTGTGCGACGCTCTCCGAGCAAAGCGGTCGCCCTTCTGGCGCCAGGTCCAACCGTGGGACAAGGCAACGGACTTGGCGTCCCGCCTCGCGGTATTCCTAAAGGCGATGGGTCGAGGTGAGCTTCACGCGGTCCTTATCGGGCGCGGAACGAAAGACCTGAGCCAGTTCGAGGAGCCGCTCGCCACGGATCTCGCTGGCGCGTCCGCGTTGTTCGTGTTTGACGACGCGCAGAACGCGTCGCATGAGGCACTGATGTTCCTCGCGCTCTTGGTGCGCGCGCTCCGGAGACGGCCGGGGTCCTCCGCCCTTATCCTTTCCCGAACCGTGCCGACGTTCTACAGCCGGCGGGAGGTCACGGTGGAAGGATATGTCGTGGAACTTGCGCTGCCCGCACTCGACTCCGCGAGCAGCGACTCCATCCTCGCGGACTCAGAGGTCACCGCCTCGCTGCGTCCGCGGTTGGTCCAGGCAAGTGGCGGGAACCCCTTATTCCTGAAGCTTTTGGCTCGGGGCCGTCCTCTTGGGGAGTCCGCGAGGGGCCCCGGTACCGTTGAGACATACATCGCGGAGGAGATCGAGCCCTCCCTCGACGACGCGGACCGGTCTTGCATGCAGGTCGCCTCCTGCTATCAAGTCCCTGTGTCCTCCGGAGGGCTGCTCCTCGAGGAGACGGTCACAACGCGGAACCTCGTCGGACTTTCGAAGAAGGGGCTTCTCGAGGAAGTCCAGCCCGATCGGTTTGCGCTTCACGAATCGATTCGCACTTACTTCGAGCAAGGCCTCTCGCCCGGGCGACGGGTGGCGCTCGTCGGACGCGCCGTGCCGTGGCTGCTTCACGCGGGTGAGGAGGCTGCGACGCGGGGGCGACCGCTCGAGGCGCTCGCGTACTTGGGCAACGCGATGGCCATCGAGGTCGATTCAGAGAGGCGTCCAACGATCCTCGAACGGACCGGAGACCTCAGGCGTATCATCGGCGACTTCCACGGAGCGATGGAGTCATACCGCGGCGGGATCGCGGAGACGGTGGACGTCAAGGCAAGCGCCCGGCTCCACCAGAAAGTCGCTGCGGCGCTCTGCGGTGCGGGCGAACTGACGGAGGCTGACGCAGAGGTCCATCGCGGCCTCGATCTTCTCCCCCCGGGGCCGACCCTCGAACGGGCCTGGCTTGTGGTGCGTAGGGGCATCGTGGCTGCATTCCGCGAAGACTACAACTCCGCGGCGAAGGATTTCGAGGACGTCCGAGAGTGGACGGCGGGGGTTCCTCCGGATCCCGAACTGCAGGGGACGCTCGCGAACGAGCTTGGCCTCATTCACCTCGAGGACAGACACCGTCAAGACCTGCCCCTCGCGCGCGCCGACTTCGAGAGTGCAATCGAAGCATTCCAGACCACGGGGAACCAAAGGGGACTCTGCAACGCTCACAACAACCTGGGCCTCGTGTTCCTCCATCTTGGCAAGGTCGCGGAGGCTCTCCAACACTTCGACCGGTGCGTTGAGATTGCGGACGCTTCCGGGGACGTCCCGAGCCGGTCGCTTGCGATGTTCTCAAAGGCCACGTGTCTGCTCCACCATGTCGGGGACCTCGCCGCTGCCGAAGCTCTCTACCGCGAGACGTACCGGATGGCTCGGGAGATGCGGCAGAAATGGAAGGAGGTGTGGCACCACAAATACTTCTCCGACATCTTCGCCGCCGAAGGCCGGTTCGACGAAGCCCGAGAGTCGCTCGCTTACTTTCTCGATGCCGGCACCGACATTCTGAACGATGAGAGCCGGGCGGAGTGCCTGTCCAGGCTCGTCCGGCTGTGTGTCCA
>CAYOUM010000123.1:0-3182 GCA_964407185.1 uncultured Methanomassiliicoccales archaeon
GAAAATGTTCGGTTCCGCCCCACGCGTTCTAACGGTGAAGAGGTCCCTCGTTCGACGCGGGAACCTACTTCTTCGCGAACGACTGGGATCTGATCCAGGCGAGAATCCGTCCCACTCCGACGTCCGGTCCGACCTGTGGTTCCCAGCCCAGTTGTTCCCGGGCCTTCTGGATGCCTGAGATGTACACCCTCGGGTCCGCGGGCCGCCAGTCCCCGTAGGATACGTGGATTTTCCGCTGGAGCCCCTTCTCCAGGATTGCGAGGAGCTCGAGGAGGGAAAGCGTAAACCGGGGCCCGCCGCCCATGTTGAGGACGCTCGCCTTGAGTCCAGACGCTCGATCAATGAAGGTCTCGTAGGCATCCACAAGATCGTCCACGAGCAGCACGTCCCGGACCTGCTCCCCGTCCCCTTAGATCGTGATCGGCTTCCCAAGGGACGCGGAAATCGCGAAGTGAGCGACCCAGCCCTGATCCTCAATCTCGTGGCCTCTGCGGACGGGCTCGTCCACGAGGTGGCCGCCGATGAAGCCGCTCCACCGGTCACGAGGATGTGCTTCGTCACGCCCTCACCGTCTAATGCTCCATCGAGGGACCGTGGGGATATGTCCTCAGGCGCCGGGCGACCCTACGCGTCGCCAAGTCGCGGGGCCTCGCCGGGCTCCCTGGGAGACTCCTACGGCGGGCGCCGTTCGGGAAGGTCCGCGCCGTCCCAGTCCGTCGATGCGAGATAGGCCAGTCCGAGGGCCCCGACCGTGGCCGCTCCCGCATGCTCGACACCTCGGGGTTCGGCGCTCGGCCCCGGGATGTGCCGGTCCGGCTCGAGGGTGCGCTCGCAAGTGAGCCGGATGGAGTCCCGGAACCGCGCTCCACGGCCCTTGCTGGAATGCCTCCGTCGGCATCCCCTCACTGCCGCAAAGGGTTATGTAGTTGATTGTAACTTTCGTATCATGAAACTCGCGATGGATACCGACGCGATGATCAAGATCACGAAGAGTTCCCTGAAGGATCTCGTCGCCTCGAACTTTGCCCTCGCCATCCCCGAGGCCGTCCGCGTCGAGTGCGTGGACCAAGGGAAGGCGGGCGGCTACCCGGACGCGCTCCGGATTGATGAAAACATCCGTGAAGGCCGCATCTCGGTCCGCCGGAGCCGGCCCCGCGGCCGGTCCGAGCGAACCGTCGGGGACCTCAGGCTGACGGGGGGCGAGGCCGACGTCCTCCGCCTCCAAGCCGGGGGCAGCGTGGACGTGGTCGTAAGCGACGACCGGCGCTTCCTCCAGATGCTGGAGGCCTTGGGCATCCCCTTCGCCACCCCGAGTGCCTTGATCGTCGCGCTCGTCCGGCGTCGTCGTCTCTCGAAGGCACAGGCCCTCTCCGGCCTGGAGAAGCTCTCCGGCATGATCAGCGAGGAGGAGTACCTCGAGGCCAAGGCGGGGATTCAGGAGGCCTGACATGAGCGCGGTGCGGAGCCTGCGGATCCCCGAGGACCTCCTGCGGTCCGTGCAGGATGTGGCGCGGCGCGAACGCCTCGACGAGTCCACGGCGATCCGCCAGCTGCTCTCCTTGGGCGCGGCCGAGTACGCCGTCCGGCTGTATCGGGAAGGCCGGGTCACCCTGAACGAGGCCGCGGCCCTCGCCCGGGCGACGCCTCGCGAGATGATCGACCTCCTCTTGGACCACGGCGTGAAGGGCAACGTCACGGCGGGCCAGCAGCGGAAAGCGATCGAGTACGTGCTCCGGGAGGGGTAGCGGCAACCGGCGCCGCGATGCCGGGCAGGCTCTCGTCGCCATCCTCGGCCTTCCGGATATGCTCCCTCAGCATGCCCGAGGTCACGGCACCAGGGAGGCCGGGGCATCGATCGCAGCCCACAGGTCCCGCGCCGGCTTCTTCACGCCCGCACCGTCATCCCCGGTCTCGGCCGGATCCGCTCATCGATCCAACCGTCTTCCTGGACGATGCCGTAGTCCGACACTTTCTCCGGTCGCACGCGCTCCACCGCAGTCACCGGGTGGCGGAGCTTCTCGTAGGCGTCCCACAGGTGCCGCACAACCGGCACGGAGGCGACGTGGACCGTGTCGCCGAGAATCACGAGGAATGGCTCTGAGCCCACGTGCTTCTCCGCCTGCAGGACCGCATCGCCGAGGCCGCGTGGCTCCTTCTGGCGGATGAAGTGGGAGTCGGCCTTCGACGAGAGTTCCTCGAGCTCCCGGAGGGCGCCCTCCTTGTTTCGCCTTGAGGTAGTGGTCCCACCGCAGGGAACCGTCGAAGCAGTCCTCGATCGCCCGCTTCTCGCGCCCCGTGATGATGAGCAGGTCCGTGACGCCCGCCGCGATCGCTTCTTCGACGACCCAGTGGATCGCGGCCCGGTCGACGACGGGGAGCATCTCCTTCGGCTGCTCCTTCGTCGCGGGCAGGAATCGCGTGCCCAAACCGGCGGCGGGGATGACGGCTCTCATGAATCCTCCTGAATTGCCGATCGCCTTCGCTCAGGCCCGCCGTCGCCCCCTCATCCTCCCTAGGCGGGAGTCCGTTTCCTGGCGGCGGACGAGTCGCGAACGGTCCCTACCCCGGGCTCGATCCGCGTGAACTTGACCTTGTGCAGCGGACGGTGATAGTCCACCTCCCGCCGAACGATACGCTGGCGGAGACCGTCCGCGAGGTCAACGAGTGCTATCTTCCCGGCGATGGTCTGCATGTCCTCCGCGCGGCGGCGGTGGAAATGTTTATTACCGTGTGTTGATATCAATACACTAATGTCCGTGAAGACGGTGACCCTTTCCGAGGACGCCTACGCCGCCCTCGCCGCCCTGAAGGGGGAGGGCGAGAGCTTCAGCGATGTCGTCCGCCGTCTCGCGCGGACGAGTCGCTCCTTGCTCGATTTCGCTGGGGCTTGGAAGGACGTGCCCGAGGCGACGGTCCGCGAGATGGAGAGCTTCTGGAAGGAAGCGGAAGGGCTGTCCGAGGACAAGCGACGGCGTGAGGGGCGGCGACTTCGCCAGGGGTGAGGGCCTCTGGTCAGCCTGGAAACCGCCTTCCTCATCGACCTGCTCCGGAACGATCCGGCTGCGGTGGGGAAGGCCCGCGAGCTCGAGGCCGCGGGGGAGGCGAAGGTCATCGCCCCGCCGGCGGCCGCGGAGGTCTTGTCCGGGGCCCATCGGATCGGTGGCGAGGAGCTCGCGAAGGCC
>CAYOUM010000123.1:3192-5278 GCA_964407185.1 uncultured Methanomassiliicoccales archaeon
ACGCTCGGCGCCGTCGACCTCCTGATCGCCGCCATCACGAAGCGCCATGGCCATCGGTTACTCACGCGGGACCAGTCCTATGCTCGGGTTCGCGGCCTGATGATCGAGACGTACTGACCCGCCTGCCTTCGATCCAGACGAGCGCTCGCGGGGGAATCCGGAAGAGGATCTTCGCCCCCGACCATGGAGTTCAGTCGCGTTTCGCCCGCTGCCCCTTCGCGCAGCGGCGCGGACGCCTTCGTGACGAAGCTGAACCCCTCAGGGAGCGGCCTGTCGTACTCGACCGGCCTGGGCGGAGGCGGAGGGGAGATTACCGCCTCGATTTCGAGGGCCGCGATCTCGGTCCACTCGGACGGGAGCGCGTTCGTCTCGGGACACACCGCGTCGTCGGACTTCCCCACGACCTCGGACGCGCTCGACCGGACGTACAACGGCACCGGGGACGCGTTCCTCACGAGGCTGAACGCGGCGGGGATGACGGCCTTCATGGTACTCGCACTCCCTCCCATTCTCGCCGCTGCGAGCCGTTTCCACCCGCCGATCCCCTGATCCGGTCGGAGGCCGTCATCTTAAATATCAGATGAAACATGTTACATTCGACATGAAGGTCGTCCAGACGGAGGTTTCCGATACCGAACATGCCCTCCTCGCGGAATACGCCAGGGCCCACAAGACGACGATCAAGGCGGCCGTGCGACAGGCGATCCGTCGGCTCGCAATCAGGGACGAGGTCGATTCGAAGGACCCGATCTTCACGGCCTTCCCTGTCGCCCGAAAGAGAGGTCGGCACCCCGACGCCTCCGAGCGCGTCGATTTCTACCTGTACGGGTGGGAGAAGACCTGATCTTTTATGACACGAGCGCGTGGGTCGCGCTCACCGTACCGGGCGACCGGAACGGCCCCGCGGCCAAGAGGGTCCAGGCCGACGCGATGCGGGGCGCCTTTGGGGCGATCGTGACGACGAGTTTCGTCCTCGACGAGGCCGCGACATTCGTGCGGATGGAAACGGACGCGGAGTCCGCGGCCCGCCTCCTCCGGTCCATCCTCGCCTCGGCGGCCATCACCACCGTGTGGATCGATCCCGGCCATTTCGGTTCCGCCCTTGACCTCTTTCAATCCCATCGGGACAAGCGCGGGAGCTTCACCGACTGCACGAGCTTCGTGGTCATGCAGGACTTGGGAATTGAGAAGGCCTTCAGCTTCGACCGGAACTTCCAAGAAGCCGGCTTCCAGCGCCTTCCGTGAGGCCTCGCCGATCGTAGCGCGCCATGAGATCAAGCTTCGAAACTTGGTTGAGCGCAGTTACAAGCCCCCCGCTTTAGCGGGAGGTAGTTGACCCTCAACCTCCCTGCGTTCCGATGCGGGAGGCCGCATACCGCTCAGTAGGTTTCGACCTCGAGACCGGGGACCTGCGAGAACGAGCGGTCCCGCGTAATCACGCGCTGGCCGTGTCGCTTCGAAATGGCGGCGATCAAGAGGTCCGGCGTCGCGATGGGCTCCCCGCGTTCGATGAGGAGTGCCCCCAGCTGCCCCGCCTCCAGGCATGCGGCCTCGTCAAACTCCAGCAGCACCAAGGAACCGAGGAGGGAACGGGCCTTCTCCACGGCTCGCCCACCCTTGAGGTAGGCTCCGACGAGCATCTCGGAGGCTGCCGGTGCGGTCACGCACTTCGGTTCTCCGCCCTTCTCCAGACGCCGTGCCAGCGCAAGCGCCGCGGGCTTCTCCCTCAGGAGGTCAATGAGAAACGTCGTCTCCAGGCTCGCCACGCGGTCACTTCCGCCTTCCGCGGAGTTCCCGCGCGAGCTTCGCCGTGGAAAGGCGGTCCCCCGCCTCCAGGAACGCGAGATACGCCTCCCACTTCCCATGGGGGAAGTCTTTCCAGTCGCCCGCGAACTCGAGGAGGGACCGGTTCTTCCGCGTGAGCCGCCGCACGACGCTGCTGAAGCTTTCCCCTTCGCGCTTAAGCGCCGCGAGGGCGGTGTAGGCGTCCTCCGCAATTGTGATGGTCTTGACGGCCATGTATACACTTATTTAAGTGCACTTATATAAACGTTAACACGGGAGGACCGGACGCGGTTCAGACGTC
>CAYOUM010000124.1:0-3334 GCA_964407185.1 uncultured Methanomassiliicoccales archaeon
TGGACGGCGATTTCATGCGTCTGGCCGGCTACTTCCTCGCCGACGGGACGATCACTGATCGAGGCATCAATTTCTACTTCGGCCCAAAGGATGATGTCTACGTCGCCGATGTCGTACAGATCATCGAGAGGCTGTTTGGTTACGGGGCTCGTGTGAGGCGCGAGGGGGTCGTCCGTCGCGTCGAGTGCTACACCGGCATCTTGCGCGACCTGTTCCTGAAGCTATTCGGCAAGTACTCCTATGGGAAATCGGTTCCCCATTGGTTCCTCCTTCTGCCGACGGAGAAGCAGTCCGAACTAGTGAAGGGATACTGGCGGGGGGATGGAGGCACTCGACCGCTCGGCTTCGTCATCGTAACTAACTCGCAGAAGCTCGTTTCTCAGCTCAAGATTATGTTGCTTCGGCTCGGGGTGATCCCGAGAGTCACGCGACGATCTGCCGAACAGCTGAACAAGACGAAAAACGTGCTCGACGGACGAGAAATCCGTTTCAAGCATGACCGGTTCGAACTCGAAATCGGCGGGGCGTGGTTGGAACGCGCGTGCGAGATTTTTGGCGTGAAGCACCCGCGCCTCTCTCGTCGCACCCGCTCACACGCGCATGCCTGGATTCGAGAAGGGTACGCCTTCTTACCAATCTTCGAACTTACAAGGGCCCCTTACTCGGGAACGGTGCACAACATCGCCGTGGCTGGGCGCAACAGCTACGTGACGCCGGGGGCCACGGTCCACAATTGCGACGGGTTCTTTTTCAAGAACCTCGACGTCGTCGTCGTCGGCGGCGGGGACACCGCAATGGAGGAGTCCCTGTACCTCGCGAAGCTCTGCAAGACCGTGACGATCGTCCACCGGCGGGACAAGTTCCGCGCAAGCAAGATCATGCAGGATCGCGTGTTCGCCATGAAGAACGTCAAGGTGATCTGGGACCACACCGTGACGGACGTGCGTGGCGACAGGAAGGTCGGGGGCGGGCGGATCGGGGACGTGAAGACGGGCGCGAGCCAAGATCTCAAGGTCCAAGGGCTCTTCATTGCGATCGGACATGAGCCCGCGACGGATCTCTTCCGAGGCCAGATCGATATCGACGCGAGGGGCTACATCGTCCTCCATTCGACCCCGGAGTTCCACACGGCCACGAGCCTCCCCGGCGTGTTCGCGGCGGGAGACGTGCACGATCACCGATACCGGCAGGCCGTGACCGCTGCGGGGTACGGATCCATGGCGGCGCTCGACGCGGAGAGATGGCTCCAGTCGCAGTGACACCTGGGCCCAGGTGGGGCGCGCGAAATCCTAATGTAGCGTGGTGGGCTTCGCATCCTTCCATGGTCCGCATCTTCCGCGGCGGAGTGCTCGATGAGCGGTTCGAAGGGAGCGTCGTCGTGATTGGCCCACGGCCCACGCAGATGACGGGACTCGTGCGCGGCGACCTATTTATCCGAGACAGTAGCGTGTGCGAGGTCGTCGGCATGGTGACGGGGAACCTCCTCGCGGAGCGGACGGGAAAGGCGATCCTGAAAGGGCTTGTGAATAAGGATGCGAAGACGACGGGCGGGGATCTCGAGATCTACGGGATGGTCATCGGGAACGTTGTAAACGAGGGCGGCCGCGTGTACGTCGACAAGGAGGCCCATGTGAAGGGCAAGGTCGTGGGGACGGTGAGCCCGACGCCGCTCCCCCCACCGGAACCAGCGAAGCCGACGGCCCCCGCGACGCCACCGGGCCCGTCCGCCCCACCGCCGGGATGATCGGCACCGCATCATGGTAGGCGCATCGATCGCTTCTCGGCCACCGGTCAGACGACCCGCAAGACGATCTTTCCAAACTGCTCTTGTTTCTCGAGTCGCCCATGGGCGGCTCGTGCCTCATCGAGCGGGAACACCTTGTCCACGACGGGCTTCAGCCGGCCCATGAAGACAAGCTTCATCGCGTCTTCGAACTCCTTTTGCGTGCCCATCGTGGAGCCGATGATGCTGATTTGACGCCAGTACAAGTAGCGCAGGTCGAGCTCCGCCATCGGGCCGGTCGTGGCCCCGGGGACCAACAGTCGGCCTCCCTTCCGGAGGGATCGCACGCTGTCCTTCAACGTGGAGGCCCCGGCGTGGTCGATCACGACGTCGACGCCGCGCTTCCCCGTGAGCTCCCACACTGCCTTGGACCATTGCATCTCCTTGTAGTTCACGAGGATGTCCGCGCCAATTCCCTTTGCCTTCTGCAGCTTCTCGTCGGAGGAGCTTGTCACGAACACCGTGCAACCGGCGAGCTTCGCGATCTGTACCGCAGCGGTCGACACGCCGCTCCCCGCGCCGAGAATCAGCACGTCCTCGCCCGGTTTCACCTTTGCCTTCGTGATGAGCAACCGCCACGCGGTCATATACACCAGCGGGGCCGCGGCGGCCGTCTCGTACGAGAAGTCCGTCGGGAGGCGGGCGACGTTTCGCTCGGGCACGACGACGTGTTCCGCATACCCGCCGTTCACGTGTTCCCCGAGAATCTTGTAGTCCACACACAGCGGGTCCTCCCCCTGGATGCAATACTCGCACTCCCCGCACGTCAGTCCGGGGTTCACGACGACCCGCTCGCCCTCCTCGAAGTCGGTGACGTTGTCGCCGACTTTGTCGATTTCCCCCGCGACGTCGGAACCGAGGATGTGGGGAAGCGGGAGCTTCAACGTGGGAATCCCTTGGCGGACGAACAGGTCGAGGCGGTTCAGGGCCGTCGCCCGTACGCGAATCCGAACATCGTCCGGGCCGAGGACGGGCTCCGGAAAGTCCGTGACGTACTGGAGAACCTCCGGCCCGCCGTGCTCGTAGAACACGACCGCTTTCATTCGCTCCGCGGCTCCGATAAGAGGCGGCTCCCCTTCAAGACTTGGTCGCGGCGCGGAATGCCTCCGCGAGGAGATCAAGGGACGTCTCCATCAGAGACGGCGGGGTCGTGAGCGGCGGGAGGAGCCGGACGCAATTCCCGTAAAAACCCGCGGTCAGCACGAGGAGACCCCGCCGCATCGCCTCGAGCTGGATTGCTCGCGCGAGGTCCGGATCGGGCTCCTTCGTCTTCGGATCCTTCACGAGCTCCATGGCCCACATCGCACCGAGGCCGCGGACGTCCCCGATCGCGGGATCCTCCTCCTGAAGCTCGTCGAGTCGATCGCGAATCATCCGTTCGAGCCGCGGAACTTGTCGCATCGCCGGGCGCACGAGGGCGACGCATTCGAGGGCTGCGGCGCACACCACGGGGTTCCCGCCGAACGTCCCGCCGAGGCTCCCGGAGGCGGGCGCGTCCATCAGGTTCGGCAGCGGCACCGACGGCCGGATGTACGGTCGAAAAAGATTGGG
>CAYOUM010000124.1:3344-5092 GCA_964407185.1 uncultured Methanomassiliicoccales archaeon
GGCGCGTCCATCAGGTTTGGCTTCCCGGTGACCCCGCCAAACGGAAGGCCGCCGCCCACGGCCTTTCCGCTTGCGAGAAGGTCTGGAATCGTCCGCCAGTGCTCGATTCCCCATACGCGCCCCGTGCGGCCCATTCCCGCCTGGACCTCGTCGTCGATGAGCACAATCCCATGCGTGTCGCACAACTTTCGAAGTGCGGGAAAGAACTCCTTCGGTGGGACGATAATCCCGCCCTCGCCCTGCACGGGTTCCGCAAGGATCGCGGCGACGTTCCCGCCGACATCGGGCGCCTTGATCTCGCGCTCGATTCGATCAAGGGAGGCGTTCACCACATCTGCCGGGCTGCGGCCCTGGCGGTCGCGATAGACGTATGGATACTCGCACAGGACGACCTCACGGAGGAACGGCCCAAACCCAACGCGGTACGGCCGGTGGCGGCCCGTGAGGCTGAGCCCGAGGAGCGTCCGACCATGGAACGAGGTGCGGAAGGAGATAAGCCACGCCCGCCCGGTCGCCGCGCGCGCGATCTTCACGGCGTTCTCGATCGCTTCGGACCCGCTGTTCAGGAAGATCGACTTCGACAGGCCGCGGGGCGCGATCTTCGCCATCGCCTTCGCGAGGTCGATGTACGACTCGTATAACGCGACCATGAAGGAGATATGTGTCAACGCGTCGAGCTGATTCTGCGCGGCCCTTGTCGCGGCGGAGGGCCCATGGCCGAAGCTCTGCACACCGATTCCCGTTGTGAAGTCGACGTAGACGTTGCCATCCGCATCCTGGACATATGGGCCGTTTGCGCGGACGAGGTCGATTGGGAGAGCGACGCGGACCCCGTTTGTCACGTGCCGCTCCTTCGCGGCCATCGCGGCCCGCGACTTCGGGCCGGGAGGCGTCCGTACGATCCGCGGACCCCTCAGCGGGGCGTGTCGTGCGCGTGGCATCGAATCAACTCCGGAGCGCATGCGCCGGAACGAGCCGGCCCTTACATGGCTTTCGTCCGCCACGGCTCCCGCTCGAGAGGCATCTCGACCGCGTCTGCGTCCTGAGGCATAGGGGTAGTGCCGTCGTACGACGGCCCTCGTCGCCGGCTCAAATCGGTTCCCGACGGCCGTCATTTGGCCGTATCGAGGCTGGAACGATGTACCCAATACTAGGCCTAACGACGACCCCAGTGAACGAGACCAGGCGAGACACAGCCCTGCGGACGTACGCCCGCCTGGAGTGGGGTGAGCGGGATGCGACCTGGCTGATCGTGGGAGCGCGACCGAACGGTGAGAGCCTGATTCAGCGGATGGCGCGGCGGCGGCGGTACTGGATCAACTCCTTCCGCGGCTTCGCAATCTACGACGGTCCGCGAGATCGATGATCAGACCCGCGTGTGACGGACGCAAGTCCGATGGTCGAAGAGTGAAACGATCCGGCCTTCGTCTCCGACCACGCCGCGGCGGCGATGGGTTCTCTCGGGAGCATGCGGGCAACCACGGCGATGAGAGGCCATCGACACCGGAAGCGGAGCCAAACAGAACACCGATCGCGATCTGTACGAGGAGGGCTACGTGACTTCCCTCGCTTCCGATTCACCACTGCGAACCAGCCGTGAGAAGCGCGCCGAGAACGACCGCGCCATCGTCGGGGCCCGAATCAGCTTGAATCCGTTGTCGAAGAGAAAGTCGTGATACCCGAGGTCGTGACGTGTTCCACGTATCTTGACGACCCGCAGCTGACGTTGTGTTCCGCCGTCCTCCCGC
>CAYOUM010000125.1:0-5060 GCA_964407185.1 uncultured Methanomassiliicoccales archaeon
GCGGGACAGCCGCGAGCTTGATCTCGGGCTGGCCGAACGTTGCGGTCTCGGATGCGATCACGACGTCGCACGCCATCGCGAGCTCCATCCCGCCGCCAAGGCAATGCCCACGGACCGCAGCGATTGTAGGGCGATCCATGGCCTCCAGGCTCCGAATCGCATGATGGAACGCCTCAAGGGTCGCTTCGATTCGATCCGGCAGATGGTCTTCGACCGCCACGCCTGCGGAGAACGCCTTCGGGAGTCCACGCACGACGAGGACTCGCCAATCTTGGCGACCCCAAAGTTCACGAATCGTGTCGGAGAGCGCCCGTAAGAGGGCTTGGTCGAGGATGTTCAACGGTGGCCGGTTCATTGCGAGCGTCGCGACACTGTTGTCCATCGTAAGGGAGAACTCGGATGGGACCACGTCGCGCGTCATACCGGGGCTCCCGCAATCCGCCGCACGAGCCGCTGTTGTCCGAGGAGCGCCGCGCCGAGAGAGCCGGCGAAGGGCGATTCCGACGATCGGTTCAAAGGCCGGCCGAGCCGCTGCTCGAGGGCCTGGAGCATCGCAGGGTTGTGCGCGAGCCCGCCCGTGAGCGTGACCTCGCCCTCGCCACCGCCGACTTGGCGGAGCAGGGACAGCACGCGGTCCGCGATCGAGAGGTGGGCGCCCATGAGGATGTCCTCCACGGGCTTCCCTTGGCTGATGTGATTGATTACTTCCGACTCCGCGAGGACCGCGCAGATGCTGCTGATCGGTTGCGGATCCTTCGAGCGGAGCGCAACGGCGGGGAGCTCCTCGAGCGGGATGTCAAGGGCCCGGGAGACACGTTCCAAGAACTTCCCCGCGCCCGCCGCGCACCGGTCGTTCATCTTGAACCGGACGACGCGGCCGCGATCGTCGATGCGGATCGCACGGGAACTTTGGGCCCCGACATCGAGGATGCACCGCGTGGCGGGAAACAGTCGGCGGGCCCCGCGCGCATGGCACGTCACCTCCGTGATCTGGATGTCCCGCTCCGGGAGCTGATAGCGGCCGTACCCGGTCGTTGCGATGTAGCTCACCTCCTCCGGTAAGACCCCGCCGGTGGAGCACACCGCCGCGAGCGCCTCCCGGGCGGTGCCCTCGAGGTCCGGCCGCGTCCTCACGGAGGCCCTCGCGAGGACGCCGCGATCTGGGTCGAACAGAAGGGCCTTCGTCGTCCCGGCGCCGATATCGATGCCCGCGGAAATCACGTCGATCCCTCCGAGACCACCGTGGCTTTCGGGCCCCGGGCGCGCTCTAGCGCGAACAATCCTGCACCAATCGCGCCGATGTACTGCGATAACGGGCTCACGTTCACCCGGATGCCGAGCTGATCCTCGAGCGCGCGGACCATGCCCGCGTTCCGGGACACGCCGCCGGTGAACGTGACCTCTTCGTTGATCCCGACCCGTCGGAGCAGTGCAATCGACCGGACTCCGATTGCATTGTGGACCCCGCGGAGGATGTCCTCCATCTTTTCGCCACGCACGAGATGCGACATGATCTCGGACTCCACGAACACGGTGCACACGTTCGTGATCCTCAAAGGACGTGTGGCCCGGAGGGACACGGGTCCGATCTCCTCAAGCGGGAGGCCCAGGGTCAGAGCCGCAGCCTCGAGGAACCGGCCGGTCCCCGCCGCGCACTTGTCGTTCATGCAGAAGTCCACGACCTCGCCCCGCCCATCGACGGAGATCGCCTTCGTGTCCTGTCCCCCGATGTCGACGATTGTCCGCGTGTCGCGGAAGAGGCGGTGGGCACCGCGGGCGTGGCAGCTGATCTCCGTAATCTGCGTGTCCCCGAACGGAATCTTGAATCGGCCATAACCGGTCCCTACGACGAACTCGATTTCGTGCTCGTCGATCCCCGCCTTCTCGATCGCCTCGCGAAACCGACGTTGCGCGGCCTCGACGATGCTTGCGCCCGTGGGCCCGAGGGATGTGCCAGCGATTTCCCCATTCCGGTCGAGGATCACAACCTTCGCCGTCGTCGAGCCCACGTCCGCGCCTGCGACGTACATCGTCATGCCCCCACGAGCCGCCGGTGGGTGAGCGACTCGAAGAACGCGTCGATCCGATTCTTTATCTGAGCCTCGGAGTAGTACCGCGGGTCCGCGAGGTCGGACTCGACCATCAACGTCGGCAGCCCGTCCTCTTTCGTAAGGGCGTCCCGGAAGTCCGCCTGGCCCACGGAGAAGCTTCGGCAGCTCTTCGTCGAATGGATCACGACCGCGTCTGCGTTGTATTCCTTGGCATACCGCCTGAGGAGGTCGAGCCGGAGCCCGAGGTTCCAGTTCGTGTAGCTGTTCATCGCGTACTCCGCGATGCTCTCGAACGGCCGCGACGGGTCGTGGTAGACACCCTGGTCAAAGAGACCGCCGACCTTCGAGTACGTCGACGCGACGGCGCAAACGCCCCATCTCTTGAACAGCTCCCAGAACGAACGGAAATGGGGCCACGGCGGCGGCCCCTCGATCACAACGCGGAACTTCTCCTCGGGAATTGGGCCCCGGCCATCCGCGGACCGCGCGCGGAGCTCCTCGAGGAGGAGACGATAATACTCCACGCAGCCCTCGGTCCCTCTCAGGATGTTGAGCGGGGCCATGTAGAACACGGCCTCGAAGTACGCGTCGAACGGGGAGGGACGGCCTTGGGCGGTGTGGAGCGCCTCGACCCACAGTCGCTCCGCCTCCGCCGAGAGCTCGAGGACGTGCCGGAGGCGGTCTCGGTCGAACGGCACGCCGGAAACCCGCGCGCACACGTTCGCAAGTTCTTCAAGCTGACTCACGACGTACGTAACGTCTTCGGGCGATGGGCTTCGTTCTCGGAGGTACGGGATGTCAAGGACGAAGAGCTCCGCGCCATAGAAGTGGGCGAGCGCCTCGAACCACTTCACGAACGTGTTGCAGCCCGAGTAGTTGCATATGAGGAGGTCCGGCTTCGGCAGTTGGCCGAACGGGCTCATCCGATCCGAGAGCATGAGGCCGATGTCGTTCTTCACGTAGCCGCACACGTCGCTCGAGTATCCGAGGTTCTCCGCCTGCAGGATCAGCTCACCCGCAACCTTCTTGATCCCGCATTGGAGCGCGTTGATCTCCGGGTACACGGCGAGCATGTCGAAGCAGCGCACGAGCTCGATCACGTTGCCCGGCACGAACAGGTAGGCGACTTTCCGCCCGTTCCGGCCCTCGTCGCTGAGGCTGTGGTAGTATTCCGCGAGCAGCTGCTTCTGGAGCGCCTTCCCCGCATCCTCCGGGGTCATGCCTGTCTTCGCGCTATCGGTCGTCATTGTCTCACTCGAACAGGATCGATTCCACGAACGTCTCCACTTGGGTTCGTGTCGTGTCGAACGCGCTCATCTTTTCCTCGAACTCGATGTGAACGTAGGGGATTTGCGCGGCCTCGAGCCGCTCCTTGTACAGCACTTGGTCGTACAGCGCGGGCTCGCAGAACTTCGCCGTGCAGAACACGACGCCCGCCGCGCCGAGCTCGCGGCACCGTTGGACGAGCAGGTCCTGCCGCGGTGTCCCGCGATAGTGGCTCACGGACGATGGCGGGCTGTGCCTCACGTACGCGGTCGCGAGGGCGGACAAAGGATCTCCGTCAAGGGGGATCGGACCGCGGAACCAGTGCAGGCCGAGGAGCAGGTCATCTTCCAGGATGTAGCAGCCCGCTTCTTCGATTGTGCGGACGAGTTCAAGGGGCGGCTGTTCACAGAACGATCCCAATACGAGGACCCGCACGCGGTCCTTGGGTTTCCGCTCTCGACTCCTTGCCGCCTCGAACGCGGTGCGAAGCAGACGTGTGTGCTCCTCCCGTTCCAGCGCAGCTCCCCCATGGAGGAGCGCGTAGTTTTCCCAGGCGTCGAGGGCCCACGGCGTCGTGCGCCGGAGGTCCAGAAGGGCCTCCGCAGCGACTCGATTCTCATTGTGGGATCGGATCGACCTCCGGAGGGCATCCTCCGTCAATGAACGACCGGTGACCCGTTCCAGACCTGCGAGGAGCCGACGGTACTCGGCGACGAGGTACGCGATCGCGCTCTCGCTCTCGCGGTTCTGCGGCAGGTGAAGAAACTCCATGAACATCGCGGGGAAGTTTCGTGTCCACACACCGGAGAGGTTCCGGGCCACATCACAAACCGATGGGAAGACGACTCCATCGAGCACGCGCAGGTGGCCGCGGAGGCCGAGCTCAAGCGTTGACCGGGAAATCGAGCAGACGAACGACTGAATGCGGGAATCCGCGTGGCTGATGTCGACCGCCCCGCCACCGCCGAACAGCCACACCGGCAGAGCGCCTGCAGCCTGGATGAGCTCGGTTGGGACATACACGGGGAACACCCCGATCGCTATACCCCCAGGCTTTGCGGCCTTCCACTCACGCACGGTGGAGAGGTCACGGTCTAGGGAGAGATCTCTCGCGAAGGAGACGATCTCGTCGAACTCCTTTCCAATCACCGCCTCCCGCGGGGTCTCCACGCAGTCACTCCGAAATGGCGTAGTCGTAATGTAGCTACATTGTAATAATATTATGGTTGTGAAGTAGCACAATTGCCGAAGTACGGCGATATCAGGCCGTTATTCGCCGCATCGGCGCGGATCTATCGCTGGTCGATGGGCACATACACGGCTTCGCGGGGCCCGATGTACAAGTCGAGGGGTCGCATGATCCGGTTGTCCTCCCAGTACTCGAGGACGTGCGCGACCCACCCGGAGATCCGCGAGACGGCGAACGTCGCGGGGAACAGGTCCGGCGGGAGGCCGAGGAAGTAGTACACGACCCCCGCGTAGTAGTCTACGTTCGGGTAGATCCCCTTCGGTCCGAGCTGACGGACCATCGTCTGTTCGACCGCTTTCGCGACCTGGAAGAACTTCTCGTTTTCCGTCTGTACGCTAAGCTTCTTCGCGATTTCCTGGAGGATGATGGCTCTCGGATCGTACGTCTTGTACACTCGGTGGCCGAAGCCGAACACGTGTTTGCCCGCGGAGAGCGTCTTCAGGACGTATTCCTCCGCCTTCTCGGTCGACTCGATTTCCAGGAGGGCTCGAATG
>CAYOUM010000126.1:0-2739 GCA_964407185.1 uncultured Methanomassiliicoccales archaeon
GACAAGAAAGCAGTCCTGCCGGTCGCCCGAAAGCTCGTGGAACTCGGACTCACGTTGTATGCGACGAGGGGCACTGCCGCATACCTGCGGAAGCACGGCGTCGAGGCGACGATCGTCTACAGGATCGGGGAGCAGAAGTCCCCCGACGCGCTCGGCCTGATGCGACGCGGAGAAATCAAACTCGTAATCAACACCCCGTCGGCGACGAGCGGGGCCCGGCGAGACGGGTACATGATGCGGCGCCTCGCGGTGGATATCAACATCCCCTTCATCACGACGATTCAGGGGGCCCGGGCAGCGGTTCGCGCGATTGAGGAGGCGCGCCCCGAGCCGCTCGATGTGAAACCGCTCCACGCGTTCCACGGTGAGAAAAGTTAAGGAATCCCGCGGAACATTCGATATCGATGCGCTGGCTCCGATGGCTGGGGTTCGCACTCCTCACAATTGGCGGTGGGCTGATCGCCGCGAGCATCGTGACCGGGGAGGGTCAGCTAATTCTGATTCTATTCATCCCCGTCTTTGTGGGGAGCGGCCCCCTCGGGCTCTTCGGCATCCTCGCCGTATTCATTGGTCTCTTTCTCGCGATGGCCTCCTACGTGTGGAGTCCCGCTGGGCTTCGTGAGGAACCGGAGGGGATGGAACCCGTGGCACCGCCAGGTCCGCCGCCAACCGCCCCGACCCGCACGGCGACGAAAAAATTCGGAGGCGTCGTGATGATCGGTCCGATTCCCATCGTATTCGGGAGCGACCAGAGGATCGCGAAGTGGATGATCGTCCTCGGCTTTGTCCTCCTCGCGCTCACGGTCATCGTGTGGCTCCTCACCATCCGAGGATTCCCGTGAAACCTTAATTACGGACTCGCTCTTGCGCCGCGCAATGCGGGTTCTAGTCACGGACGGACTTGAGCCCGGCGCACTCACCGCGCTGCGCCGTCACGCCGACGTTGACACAGTCGCGGCAGATGCGAAGCAGCTTCTGAATGTCATTCCGGGCTATGAGGCGTTGATCGTGCGGAGCCGCACGAAGGTGACCGCCGACGTCCTCACGCGAGGCACGAAGCTCCGCGTCGTCGGTCGCGCGGGAATCGGAGTCGACAACATCGACGTGCATGCCGCAACCGCGCGGCGTATCGCCGTCGTGAACGCGCCGACCGCGAGCACCTTCTCCGTGGCGGAGCTTGCAATCGGCCACATGATTTCGCTCGCCCGCCACCTCGCGGGCGCGGACCGTTCAATGAAGGATGGGAAGTGGGAGAAAGGAAAGTTCGAGGGTGTCGAACTCCATGGCAAGGTCCTCGGACTCCTCGGCTCTGGACGCATCGGCGCGGAGGTTGCGAGACGGGCACATGCGTTCGGGATGGACGTCGTCGCATACGATCCGTATCTCCCGCCAAAGGCAGCCCAAGACCGTGGCATCCGACTCGTCTCCCTCGACGAGCTCCTTCGAAGTTCCGACTTCCTCAGCATTCACGCAGCGCTGACCGATGAAACGAAGGGAATGATCGGCGAGACCCAGCTGCGGGCGATGAAACGAACGGCGTTTCTCGTGAACTGCGCTCGAGGGGGTATCGTCCAAGAGGCGGCGCTGGCAAAGGCTCTCAAGGAGGGCGCAATCGCGGGCGCCGCGTTGGATGTGTTCGAGAAGGAGCCTCCGACCGGAAGCCCGATCTTGTCCGCGCCAAACGTTGCATTCACCCCTCACATAGGGGCGTCCACGCATGAAGCACAGGCCCGTGCGGGAGACATCATTGTCGAGCAAGTGTTGAAGGCGCTCCGCGGAGAGAAGCCGGAGTTCGTCGTGAACCCCGAGGTTTACGACTGAGCCAGACGCCGCGCGGCATCCAGGGACGTGAGCTTCTCCTTCACCGCAAGCTCGCGGACATCCCCCATGATCCGGACATACTCCTCGTACGTCCCGCCACTGCGGCGGACAATTCGTCCCAGGGCCCGCTCGACCGTTTCCCCTTTGTGGAGGTCCTTCAGGGCTTCCGCGAGGAGTTCGCGGTCCGGCTTCATCCGTGATCCTCGCACACCTTCAGGAAGTTCTTGAAAATCTCCGAACCGAACTGCGTGTGCTCGACCTCCGGATGGAACTGGACACCGAAGAGCGGGCGTTCGAGGGATCGCATCGCCTGTACCGTGCAGTTGTCCGAGTGCGCAAGGGCGACGAAGCCCTTGGGGACGGCGGTCACCTCATCGTTGTGGCTCTCCCATACATCGAACGTCTGCGGCAGTCCATTGAACAACGTATCGGATCGATCGACAATCAGTTTCGTCTTCCCGAACTCTGGCACGGCGGCGGGCTTCGCTTCCCCGTTGAGATGCGACGCCATGAACTGGTGGCCCGCGCAGATCCCGAGGATCGGGACACCGGCCTTGTCGATGTACTCCCCGTTGCGCCCCATCTTGCTCGCATCGACGCCGACACGCGGAGCGCCGCCGGACAGGACGAGGCCTTCGACGCCGCCAATTTCGCGAAGCGGCGTGTCGTTCGGCACAATCTTCGTTTTGACACCGAGGTACTTCAGGACCCGCCACTCGCGGTGGGTCCACTGCCCGCCGTTGTCGATCACGTACACTCGCATCGTCACGCCATAGTGGGCACACCTCAAAAAGGGTTTCGAGCCCGACGGGCCAAACACCTTAAGAGGCCCGTTCCATCGCCCCCGAGGGGAGCCACGTGATGGCCATCCCGAGCCAGACGGAGAAGGGCGTTCGGAACCTGTCGAACGCGATGCTC
>CAYOUM010000126.1:2749-5035 GCA_964407185.1 uncultured Methanomassiliicoccales archaeon
CACCTCAAAAAGGGGCTCGACTCCGATGGGCGAAACAGCTTAAGGGCCCCGTTCCATCGCTTCCGAGGGGGCACGTGATGGCCATCCCGAGCCAAACGGAGAAGGGCGTTCGGAACCTGTCGAAGGCGATGCTCCTGTGGATCGCGTTCAATGCGACCCTCCTCGTGCTCTTGTTCGCCGCCTCCTCGCTCATCGCCCAGGTTGCGACGCTCGACCCCGTGGCCCCCGACCCGAGTGTGATCCAGTCCGTCGGGGCAAGCCTCCTCGGATTCCTCGCCGCGGTGTGTGCGGTCCTCGCGATTGCGTTGGTTGCCCTCGTCATCGGCCTCCTCGGAGTCATCGCCGTCCGCCGGGGCGCCGGAGAGTTCGGGCCCGACCACGCGCACCGCGTCAATCGTGCGACGGTCGTGTTGATCCTTGGGATTCTGATTCCCCTCGTCGGCAGCGTCCTCGTCCCGGCCTCGGCTTTCGGTCTCGGCGGCATCGGCGACATCTTCCCCACATTCGATGTCGCGGTGACCGCCGCTTCCGCAGCCATAAGCACCGTCGGGACGATCCTCATCGGCCTGTTCCTTTTGTGGTCCGCCGAGTCGCTCTTCACACCGAGGGAGCGCCAACGCAGCCTCATTGCGCTCGTCATCGGCGTCGTAGGGGTCGCCCTCGGGGGCGTCGCAGGCCTTGTCGTTCTCAGCACCGTCCCTCTCCCGACCAGCCCTCAGGATTTCGGAGCAATCTTCCTTGTCTCAGGGGCAATCTCCTCCGGGATTTCCATCCTCTCAATCACACTATGGTACACCGCATATCGCGGCGTGCTGGATCGGTTGCGACGGGGGGAACTGCGGCCTGCATCACCGCCCGCGTCGGCACCATGGGCACCCCCGTATCCCCAGGGCTACTGGCCGCCCGCACAGCCCGTCGAACCGCCGTCGCAATCGCCGCCGGACCCGCCGAAGACGCCCGGTGCGTGAGCCGCTATTCCCACTCAATCGTGGCGGGGGGCTTGTTTGAAACGTCGTAGACGACGCGGTTCACGCCCCTCACTTCGTTCGTGATCCGGACGCTCATCCGCTCAATGACGTCGTGCGGGATCTTCGCGTACGAGGCCGTCATCCCATCAATCGATTCGACCGCACGAATCGCCACCGTGCGGCCGTAGACCCGCGCATCCCCATGAACGCCGACCGTCTTTGTAGGAAGGAGAACGGCAAAGTACTGCCATGGCAACGTCATCGTCCCCGCCTTCGCGGCGGCCTCGATTTCCTCCTCCACGATTGCGGATGCGTCCCGGACGACCGCGATGGCCTCCGGGGTCACCTCGCCCAGGCATCGCACCGCGAGGGCGGGACCGGGGAATGGCTGCCGCTCGGATACCTTGATTCCGAGCTCTCGCGCAACCTTCCGCACTTCGTCCTTGTAGAGGTCCCGTAAGGGCTCGACGAGCCGCAGCTTCATCCCCTTCGGAAGACCCGCGACGTTGTGGTGCGTCTTGATTCGGTCCCGCAGCTGGCCGCCACTCTCGATCCAATCCGGCGCAATCGTGCCCTGCACAAGGTACTCCGCGCGGAACGCCTCCGCCTCCCGCTCGAAAATCTCGATGAACTTGCCCCCGATGATCTCCCGTTTCTTCTCGGGTTCTGTGACCCCGCGAAGGGCGCCGAAAAACTCGTCCGCCGCGTGATCAATGTGAAATGTCGCGCCGAGGCCCATCAGGGTTTCCGTGACGCCCTCCGTCTCGCCTTTTCGCATCAGCCCCGTGTCCACGTAGACCGCCAGGAGGCGCTTCCCGAGGGCGCGGCTCGTGAGGACGGCGGCCGCCGTGCTGTCGACCCCGCCGGAGCACGCGATGATTGCGCGCCCGTCTCCGGCCGCCTTGCGGATTTCGGCGACCTGCTCGTCGATGAATGCCTTTGCGTTGAACACCCTACTCACCGAGACTCTTGCTGTCCTCGTGAACCCAGCGACGCATCGCCTCGCGGTGGTCGCGCAACTTCTTCGCAAGTCCCGCATCGTGGACCGCGAGGATCTCGACGGCGAGGAGGGCCGCGTTTTCACCGCGGTCCAAGCCCACCGCTGCAACCGGCACACCGGGTGGCATCTGTGTGATCGATAGAATTGCATCGAGGCCAATCTTCCCGCTCACGGGGACCCCGATCACGGGCTTCGTCGTGTATGCCGCAATCGTACCGGGCAGTGCGGCGGAGAGGCCGGCGACCGCGATGAAGACCTTCGAGTCCGTGGCCCGCACGATCTCCCGGAGCTCGTCCGGCGTGCGATGGGCGGAGCAAA
>CAYOUM010000127.1:0-698 GCA_964407185.1 uncultured Methanomassiliicoccales archaeon
CCAGGTCCTCCTCCCGCTCGAAGAGGTCTCGCGTCACCGCGAAGAGGGCGGAGTCCGGGTTGGCCCGGACGGCGTAGGCGCGGCCGATGCGCCGCCTTCGCACGACGTCGTAGGCCTCGAGGTCGTCGAGGGCCTTGCCCACACCCACGTCGCTCGCGCCGACCTCCCGGGCGAGTTCCCGGGTGGTGAACTCCCGCGTCGGGTAGTGACGGAGGACGCGCAGGGTCCGGATCTTCAGGGTCGAACCGAGGAGCGCCTCCGTCACGGCGGCGGACGATGCGAGAATATGTTAGCATACGCTAACAGACGTTAATATAGTTTCCCTCCGGTGACGCGAAAACGGGATCGGGGAGCCCAGGAGTCTACGGCTGGCTTTCTGGTCAGGACGAGGGCCCCGGGCGGTCGTTCCTCCGAAGCGAATACAGGGTCCGGATCGCGTCCGAGATGCTCCACACCTCGAGCACGCCGCCGTCGCGGATGCGGTCGAAGTGCCGATCGTTCGAGATGAGAATTGCGTGCACAACGACGGGCCCTGGTGGCGGGTCCTCACGGCCGCGGACTTTCTTCGGGATGCGAGGAAAAGTCGTGATCGACGGGCGCAGGATCCTCAACCGTTGGACGATCAAGGGCGTGGTACTCAAGGTTCTCGGGGGATGAGGGATCTCGTTGTCGCATGCCGCGGTCCCGCGGTCCGGTCG
>CAYOUM010000127.1:708-5035 GCA_964407185.1 uncultured Methanomassiliicoccales archaeon
GGAGACCGAGGCCACCGCGGCGGTGGAAGCGAACGGCCCCGATTCCCCGAGCAGCATGAGGGTGCTTTGTGTTACATGTACGCGACGTCGAGTCGAAAGAATTAAAGTATACCATGGTATACAAACGTTCGTGCCGAACGCGGAAACCATCTCGGCCAAGTTGACGGCGAAAGAGGTCGAGCAGATCGAGAAGCTCGTTCGGGCGGGGCACTTCCTCAACGTATCCGATTTCGTTCGCGCGGCGGTCCGGGACAAGCTCTCGGAGATTCGGCTCGTCGTAGAGCGACCCACCGACGTGAAGGAAGCCAAGAAGGAGATCCTTCGTTATCTTCGGGAGCACAGGGAGGCGTATCCGAGCGACATCGCCGCGGAGCTGGGCCTTGACTTGGCCGTGACGATGCGTGCGACGCAGGAACTGGTCCAGGAGGGACGTATTGAATGATTGGGACCCTGCCGGGAGACGGCCTTCGAGGCGAGCGTCTCGTGTGTCGGGGCCGCAGGATGCGTGGACCGTGGCTCGTGGCCGGTACCGGGTCCCATCGGGCGATCCGTCTTGTGATCGAAGGGTTGCCCGCGGAGGCCTGGATCGAAAAGCCCATGCGCCTCACGCGGGGCCGTGAAGGGACGCCGTGAGGGTGACACACGAAGGTGCACACGCCCTTCGTGGCGGAAAGGAACTCCCGCGCCCGCTCGAGGAAGTCGCGGAACCGATTCGCGGATTCACAGGGCCCGCAGGCGAGCGGCGTCGTCCACGGGGTGAAGGGCCGTCAGCCCTTCCGCGTGGGCCGCATCCCGGAGCTTCGCGTCCGCGCAGACGAAGGCCTTCGCTTGGAGGTCCCTGCACGTCGCGATCTGAAGGGCGTCGGGCTGGCTCAGCCCCCTCCGAAGGGGGAGCGGGACCGAAGCCGCGCGGAGATCCCCGCGGGCGGGCACGAGCCGGAGGCCTCCGAGGCCGCGAATCTTGAGGGTCTCTCGGAGGAAGGACCACGTCGTCGTCCGCGCTTCCGATTCCGTGATCCATCCGTGGCCGACCGCCCGAGCCATCGCGCGGAGGACTTCCCCGATGTTCCATACGGAAAACGCCAGGCGGAGTTGTCCGGCCTCCGCGCGATGATACAACTCATCGACGGCGGGAGAGCCCTCTTCGGCGAGGTACCTCTTCACGATGGCGCTCGAGTCCAAGTATGCGATCGTCTCGTTCATCCCGTTCCTCTCGAATCAACGCGGCCGTGCTTCGTCGAGTCTTGGGCCGCATCCGTTCGACCTCCTGGAGGGAAGGGAATCCCTCTCCCACCGGAGGGTACACGGCCTCCAGGGCATGGACGAACCCTTCCGGGTCCCCCGCTGCCAGGAGTTTCTCGACTTCCGCGCTGAGAGACCGGGGCCCCGTCGATCGCATGACCTCTTCCTGGAACTGCCGCCAGACCGCGTCGTCGAGCAGGAGGGTCGTCTTGCGCTTTCGCTGCACGGCTATACGGTACGCCGTACAACCATATGAATCCTTCGCCGGCCGCGTGGCGGACGGAATCCCGCAAGGCAGGCATCGATACGGCGAGAGCCCTTGCTCGCGAGGATGTGTGGATTGTGCACAACGACTCGCCCGAGTGGCGGGAGCTCACCGCCGGGGAGTTCGAGGGGATGCGCCGAAAAGTCGTGGTGGATCGCCGTCGCATCCTGAACCGGGAGGCCGTGAGAGGCGTCGAGCTGACCGTCCTCGGCGGCTGAGGACGGTCGGTATCCGATCCCTCCGGAATCGGATTCGGCAACCTCGCCGAAGACCTGAAATATGTAAAGTGTAATGCATTGCTTACTGAAATGAGTAAGAATCTAACAACACAGTACATCTCTCGCCGCCTCGCGCAAGCCAGGATGGACGCCTTTGACGACGACGAGTTCGCGCGTCTCTTCCACTTGGCACCCGCCCAGGCGTACCGCGTCGTGCATCGTCTTGCCTCTGCGGGGGCCCTGAAGCGCCTCGCGAACGGTCGCTACGTCTTCGCGGCGCTCGGAGAAGCCCCCATCCTGGGCCAGCCCTTCTTCCTCGGGACACGGCTCGTGGAGCCCTCCTACGTCAGCTTCTGGAGCGCCCTCCACTATTACGGATGGACGGAGCAGGCGCCCCGCCTCGTCTTCGTCGCGAACACGCGGCTGTCTCGGCGGCGGACCGTGGAGCCGTATGCCTTCCGCCTGGTGAAGATCCCGCCCAAGCGCTTCTTCGGGTACGCCCTCACCCGGGAAGCGGACGTGGAGTTCCCCATCGCGGAGCCGGAGAAGGCGTTCGTGGATAGCCTCTACCTTCCCGGGCATGCGGGCGGCATGGAGGTCGTGTCGTCCGCCCTCGGCGAAGCGCTGGAGTCCCTGGAGCTGGATCGGCTCGGGGCCTACGCGGTCCGGATGGGGGTCCGGAGTCTCGTCTCGCGACTCGGGTACCTCCTCGAGCGGAACCGCGCTGCGGCGGGGACGCTGGAGCGGGCCGGGTCCGTCGTGTACGTCCCCCTGGATCCCCGCGGTCCGCGCCGGGGCCGCTTCAACGCCCGGTGGAAGGTCATCGACAACCTGCCGGGGGAGGGCTGATGCTCCTCCGGAACCAGCTCGCCCCCGTCGCTCGCCGGGAGGGCGTCGGCCTCGGGATCGCGGAGCGGGACTACGTCCAGCACCTGTTCCTGCGCCACGCCGGCCGCGAGCCCCTGACCTTCAAGGGCGGGACCTGCTTGCGAATCGCCTACGGGAGCCCGAGGTATTCCGAGGACCTCGACTTCAACGCCGACTCCCGGTCCGCGGCCCTCGCCCACCTGAAGGAGTGCGCGACCCGACTCGCCGACTACGGCGTGCGAGCCGAGATATTGGAACGCGGTGAGCGCGGGGAGGACCTCGGGGCCCGCTTGCGGTTCGAGGGTCCCCTCTTCGACGGCAGCCCGCATTCCCGGGGCACCGTCCGGCTCGAGGTGAGTCTCCGCCGGGAGTCCGTGGCGGTGGAGGAGGTCTTCGTCCCTCGTACGCCCTATGCGGACGTGCCCCAGCTCGTCCTGCGCGTGCTGACGAAGGAACACCTCTTCGCGGGGAAGGTCCGGGCCCTCCTCGTCCGGGGCCAGCCGCGGGACCTCTACGACCTGCACTTCCTCCTCGAGCGGGGCTTCGACGCGCCCCGCAATCTCCTCGACGAGAAGATGGCCCTGTACGGTCGGAGGTTCACCTTCGCGGCCATGGACCAGGGCATCGCGTCCGCCCGGCGATCCTGGGCGCAGGGCCTCGGGCCGCTCCTCGGGCAGGTCCCGCCGATTCGGCCCGTGATGGAGGCCGTGCGCTCCGGCCTCCGTCGGATGGTCGCGGGCGTCCCGTGAGTGGGGAAACGTCCGGGCTGGAGTGGCTCGGCCCTCTCCGCGGCGCGCGTGGGAGAGCTCGAGCCCTTCAGGGAGCGGGACATGGGGCTGTTCCTGGGGAATCCGCCCCCGTTCGGCCGCGTGGCCGCGACCGTCCTCGCCTCGCCGGCCGTGGGATGTTTCGGAAAATCGTACATGTAATCGGAAAATCGATATAGTCCCGGCACCCTGTCCGATACGTGTTCGAGGATCTTCTGGGCTCCAAGACCAAGGTGAGAATCCTCCGGCTCCTCTGCGCGCATCCTGGGCGGGAATTCTCCTTGCGGGAGCTTTCCTTGGCCGTGGGTCAGTCCCTCGGCTCGGTCTATCCGGCCCTTCAGCAGCTCCTGGGCTCGCGCATCGTCCTCACCCGGCACGTCGGCCGTTCCCGGACCGTGCGCATCAACCCCGCCCATCCGCTGTACGGCGCCCTGGTCCCGCTGTTCCGGCAAGAAGGGTCCGCCTTCGTTCGCGTGGCCCAGGCCTTCGCAGACGCCCTTCCCCGCCATGGGGTCCAGGCCGTTGTCCTCTTCGGATCGATCGCTCGGGGCCAGCCGTCGGCGCGGAGCGACGTCGACGTCCTCGTCGTCGTGGACGACCCTCGGGGCGCCGGTGCCATCCGGATGGCATCGGCCTCCATGCTGGACCGGTTCGATGCGAACGTGTCTCCCTTGATCCTCACATCGGCGGAGGTGGCCCGGCGGCTCGCGACCTTCGACCCCCTCCTTGAGACGATCGCGACGGAGGGCAAGCTCCTCCGGGGCCGGGCGAAATGGCTCGGACGGTGAGGCGCGAGGCGGCCGCCGGCTTCGTCCGCCAGGCGAAGGAATTCCTGGAGTCGGCGCGGCGGAACTTCGAAGAGGGCCGGTACAACGCCGCAGGCTTCGACGCGGTCCAGTCCCTCATCAACGCGAACGACGCCCTCACCGCCCACTTCCTCGGGGCCGTGGCCTCCTTGGACCACCGGG
>CAYOUM010000128.1:0-5015 GCA_964407185.1 uncultured Methanomassiliicoccales archaeon
CCCCTGCGAAGCGAGGAGTACCGACTCATTGCGAGGTCCGGAGGCGCGGGGATCCATCGGGGCGGCGACGGTGTGCGCAGGGCGATTCGGTTCCTCGCCGACCGCGGATCGCTGTCAATAGTCGCGGACCGACGGCGACACCCACCCGCAGGTCTCGCAGGAGGCTCGGCAGCTCGCCGTGGAAGGAATCTCCTTGTCCGCCGCGGCGGGCGGGTCTCACTTCCCGGAAAAGTGACACGCGAGATCCGTCGCGGGGACCTCGTCATCATCGAAACTCCAGGGGGCGGAGGTTGGGGTAGCCGTCGCGGCGGGCTATCCGACTCCTGAGCTTGTTCCTATCGGCTTCGTCAGTCTCACCGTACACTACCTGTAAGCGGACCCAAAACATTCGCGTACTGTGGTTCGCGCATTGTGGAGCCGCTCGGCATCGCCGCCGCCATCGTGCTCTTCACCCTTTTCGGCGTGGCCGCGGGGACCGGGACGGGCCTCGCGCCCGGGATCCACGTGAACAACGTCGCGCTCCTCCTCCTCGCCTCCCGCTCGGCGTTCGAGGACGCGATTGTGGGCCTGTTTCCAACCGCAACCGACACGGAAATCGTTGCGATTCTCACGAGCTTCGTGATGGGCACCGTGATTGGCCACGGCTTTCTCGACTTCGTTCCATCGATCTATCTCGGCGCGCCGGAGGAGAAGACGGCGCTCAGCGTCCTGCCGGGCCACCGGATGCTTCTCGAGGGTCACGGCCATCTCGCTGCGCGGTTCGCCGCCCTCGGCGCGCTCGTCGGCGTCGTGATTTCGATTCCGCTTCTCCTCCCGATGCGTCTCCTCCTCGGCACCCCCGTGGAGGGCCATGAGCGATTGCGCGGGGGGATTGCCTTGATCCTCATCGCGATCGCGGCGCTCTTGATTCTCTCCGAGGGCGCGAGACGCGTCCCGTCGCGCGAAAGAGGCTCCCACGTGGCATCCCGCGCTGGCCGACAGCGCGGCCTCGCTCTTGCGTTCTTCCTGGGGTCCGGGACCCTCGGATTTGCCTTGCTCGACACGGACTGGCTGACCGGTTGGAACTGGTTCCCGCTCGGGGTCCACTCCGTTGACTTCGGCAGCCTGATCCTCTTCCCACTTTTCACCGGGCTCTACGGCTTCAGCACCCTTGCCTTGAGTTCACGCTCGCGGACGAACATCCCGCCGCAAGATTTCCGGGATGGGTCAGTCCTCCCCCGGTCGCGCATCTGTCGCGGTCTCCTTTCGGGGACCGTTGCCGGAGCCTGCGTGTCATGGCTTCCCGGTCTGAGCTCGGGCGCCGCGACGGCCCTTGCGCAGTTCCTCTCTCGTGGCCATGAAGACGGGAGCGAGAACTCACAGCGGGAGTTCATGGTCGCCCTTGGAGCGGTGAGCACCGCAACCTCCGTCTTCACCGTGTCCGTGCTGTTCATCATCGACCGCGCCCGGAGCGGGGCCGCGGTTGCGATTCGCGAGCTGAGCGTGGGGCGCCTCGCAGGTTGGGAGTCGGTTCTCGAGCCGCCGTTCCTCCTTCTCGTTCTCGTTGCCTCTGCGATCGTTGCCGCGACCGTGTCATATCCCCTCACGCTCGCGTGCAGCAAGGTGGCCGCCCGCTGGATTCACCGAGTTCGATGCGACCTCCGCGCCGAGGTCGTCCTCGCGGTCTTGGGGGGTCTGCTCATCGTCCTGGCGGGCGCCGCGGGCCTGTTCATCGCCGTCCTGGCGGGCGTGCTCGGTCTTGGACCACCGCTCGCCGGCGTGAAACGGGTCCACCTCATGGGGTCCCTCGTCGTACCCGTGGTGCTCGTGTATCTTGGCCTCGTGTGAGGCCTACTCCTCGTTCTCCTTCGTTCCATACGGCGTGCTGTACCGGAACGTCTCCTGAATCCTCTGCACGCCGTCAATCTCCTCGATGTAGCTCGCCACGGCCTTCGGAACGAGGGCCCGCCAGTCCTCTCCTTTCAGCATCCTCCGGCGGATCTCCGTGCCGCTGAAGTTCTCACGGTTCACCATGGGCAGCGAGACCACCTGGATCCCTCGCTCCTTGAACAATCGGACCACAAGTGCGGAATTTGTGAACACGGCGTCAAACTTGGGAACGAGGGAAAGGACGTGGGAGACCCAAACGCTGTGGACATGCGTGTCGGGGATCGGGACGATGCTGTATTTCCCCACGTGATCCGCGTCGAGGGCGCGGTGAATCATCTCGTATCGCTCGCCGGCAGTGAACGGATTCTCGCCCGTATGGCTGTACTGCGCAGACCCGATTCCGATGACGAGCTCCTCGTGACGCTCACGGATCCGCTTCGCCATCGCGAGGTGGCCGTTGTGAAAAGGCTGGAACCGGCCGATGAAGAGGGCTCGGGACGGAGCCATCGACGGTCGCCGAAGGCCTCGACCCTAATAAGATGTGCTTTCCCGTTTTCTATCCGGGTGACACGCCCGGGGTCCCAGTGGGTCCCGGTACGCCCGGATATGACGGCGGTTTCGGTACAATCGCCGCGAGCTTCGAGAGCAGACCCTGCTTCTTCGTACCGCCGACGAGGGCGTGCTCAAGGACTTCCTTCAGGTTCTCGACGGGAACAATCTCGACCTTGCCCACATACCGGTCCTCGAGGAGAACGTCCTTCGCGTTCGACTTCGGGATGAGGACCTTCCGAATTCCCATCTCGGTGGCGGCCTCGATTTTCGCCGTGACGCCACCGACCGGAAGGACCTGACCGCGGACGCTGAGGGAGCCCGTCATCGCGACGGCTTGGTCGACCTCGACGCCCTCCAGGGCAGAGATCACGGCCGTCGCAACGGAGATGCTCGCGCTGTCGCCCTCCGTGCCCTCGCGGCTGCCAACAAACTGAACATGGATGTCGTGGTTCGAGATGTCCTCGCCGGTGTACTTCTTGATGAGCGCGGCGACGTTTTCCACCGCTTCCTTCGCAATCTCTCCGAGCCGTCCTGTCGCGATGATTTTCCCGCCGTTCTTGACTTGGGCTGGCGTGATCTCCGCGGCAATCGGCAGGACAATTCCGCTGAACTCTGCCATCGTGGAGTCACCGGAGTAGACGGCGAGACCGTTCACGACGCCGATAATCGCGCCCTCCGTCACGAACGTCTTGTATTCCTTGCCCCGCTCGATAATGCGGTCCGCCACCTGCTGCTCGAGGGACCGCGCGATTTTCTTCGCCTGTACCACATCCTCCGCGGTGACGAGCGGTGCTCCGTGCTCCTGCGCGATGTCGCCTGCCACACGGATGAGCCCGCCGAGTTCTCGGAGCCGAAGTGTGAGCTGGCCCCGCCGCCCTGCGCGCCGCTGCGCCTCCCGGAGGATCTCGAGGACCGCGCCCCGGTCAAAGTGCGGGATTTTCTTGTCCTTCGCAACCTCCTGCGCAACGAATCGGATGAGCTTGAGCCGGTTATCGTGGCCGTCGGGCATCGTGGCCTTCATGTAGATTTCGTACCCGTATCCGCGGATGCGGGACCGGAGGGCCGGGTGCATTCCCTGGACCGCGTCCAGGTTGCCCGCAGCGACGAGGATGAAATCGCATGGGACTGCCTCCGTCTTCACCATCGCTCCGCTCGAGCGCTCGCTCTGCCCCACGATCGAGAACTTCTTCTCCTGTAGCGCGGTCAAAAGACTTTGCTGGCTTTCGATCCGAAGGACATTGATCTCGTCGACAAACAGAACTCCCTTGTGCGCCTTGTGAATCGCCCCTGATTCCACCCGTTCGTGGGCCGGCGTCTCAAGCCCTCCGCTCTGGAACGGGTCGTGCTTCACATCTCCCAGCAGTGCCCCCGCGTGACTCCCCGTCGCGTCGATGAAGGGCGGCAACTCCTCGGGATTGTGGCTCACGAGAAGCTTCGGCACGAGGATGCTCTCCTGGCGGTGTCCCGTGTAGCGGGTTGCCATCCAGATGATCCCCGCAACGAGAATGCCGAACAGAAGGACCATTGGTTGGAACTGCGGGGGACTCACCCTCCAGTCGATCGAGAGGAGGACACTGAGACCGACGATGAAGAACAGGATAGTCATCATCATGGAGGCCTTCTGCTCCCGCCTCTGCATCGCCTCCGCCTTCTGGGCGTTCACAATCTCGCGTCCCTTCCCCGCAGGGACGACGCGGATGCGGGGCTCGTTCGGGTCCTCTGGATTGTGGTATACGATAATGTCCTGCAGATCGTCCTTAGGGAGCAGTTCCGTCATCGAGCGGGCGAGCATCGACTTCCCGGTGCCGGGGTCCCCGATCAGGAGAACGTGCCGCCTCTGCTCCGCCGCCTTCCGAATTACCTCGACGCCCGCTTCCTGGCCAATCACCTGGTCGACAAGCCTCTCGGGAATCTTGATTTCCACTGTGCTCCGGAAATCCACGGTGCGCATCCAACTGTCGAGGGAATCGAGTTCATCCCGCTGCGCATACGGTTCCGCCATTCTTCCGCTCACAATCCCTTCTGCGCTATCGAGTTGAATACGAGCGTCCGCTAATAAAGCCTTTGCGCCATATACACATATGACCCGCCGCGACGCGGATGCCGATGTCACGGCTCTCGCCGCTCACGCCGCGCGGGAAGCAATCATTTCTGCAAGTTTGAGGAAGCCAGCCTCGACGTTCTCGCCCGTCTTCGCGCTCGTGAACAGAAATGGGGACTTGTGGGACTCCGCGACCTTCTTCACGTCGTCGTCCGTCACGGTGGCCTTGTCCCGCAGGTCTGACTTGTTTGCAAGGAACTGCACGGGGATCGCACCCGTTACGCGGTGAACGGCGGCAATCCAGTCGTGGAGCTCATGGAGCGTATCCTTTCGAGTGATGTCCAAGACCGCGAGAATCCCCTGGGCGCCGTGGAAGTACGCCTCCTTCAGGAGTTCACGGAAGCCCTTCTCCCCCATGATGTCCCAAATCGTCATGTCGATTGCGATCTCACCGATCCCCCTGGGGTCCCTCACGACGACTTCCTTCTTCGAGACCTTCGCGCCGAGGGTTGAAATGTATCGGTCGTCAAACTGATCGTGAATGAACCGACGT
>CAYOUM010000129.1:0-4949 GCA_964407185.1 uncultured Methanomassiliicoccales archaeon
CTGCTCGGGGGTCTTCACGAGCGAGAGGATCCCGATCTCGCCCGCGTCGCCCAGACGCCGACCGACGCGCACGATCCGCGTGTACCCCCCGGGGCGCGTCGTGTACCACGGCCCGATCGTGTCGAAGAGCTTCTTGTTTCCCGCTTCGTCGACAACCGGGACGGGCACGATCTCGTTCTTGAACTTCCCGTCGTCGATCGCCTTGACGGCCTTTCGATGGGACCACAGCGAATACTCGTCCATCTGCTCCCGCGTGACGCCGTACTTGTCCGCGAGGAGGTCTGCCGCGATGCCTTGGGGGACGACTTCGTACCGCTCGATGAGGCGATCGTTTAGGGCCCCGCCATCGGAGCCCATGGGCACGCGGGTCATCGACTCCACACCGCCCGCGATGACAATGTCATTCGCACCCGCCAGAACGGATTGTGCGGCGAAGTTCACGGCCTGTTGGCCTGAGCCGCATTGCCGGTTCACGCTCGTGCCCGGCACGGTCTCTGGGAACCCCGCGACGAGGGCGGCGATCCGGGCAATGTTGAACCCCTGTTCGTCCGTCTGCGTGACGCATCCGAGGACGACGTCGTCGACGAGCGCCGGCCTCAGGCGGGTTCGTTCAACGATCGATCGCAGCACCTGGGCGGCCAGATCATCGGGGCGGACATCCCTGAGGGCACCTCCCCGCCTTCCGATCGGCGTGCGGACCGCATCGATAATCACGGCGCTCCTCATGGGCACCCGCTCACACTTCGAATGCGGTGCGGCACATATTAACCTTGCTCGCAGCGGTTACCACATCCGAAGTTTGTGCCGTAGTTTCGACTACCTTCCCAGAATTGTTAAGTAGGGTTGACCCATCGTCGCGTTCCCCGTTGGGGAGGCAAGACATGGCAGAACCCATACCGAAGACAGGAACGATTGTGCACGTGGAGCTCCACACGAAGGATGTGGCGAAGGCGAAGAAGTTCTATGGCGACGTGTTCGGCTGGAAGTTCCAGGACATCCCGCAGATGAACTACACGACCTTCGAGGCACCGGACCGTCCGAACGGCGGGATCCAGACGCCGTCCGAAAAGATGGGGCCGATGGTGATGAACTACATCTACGCGAACGACATCAAGCGGGTCGCGAAGAAGATTGAGAACTCCGGCGGAACGATTCTCACACCGGTCTCCGAGATCCCCGGCATCGGCTGGTTCGCGATCTTCCGGGGTCCGGGCGGCGAGGTTGCCGGGGTCTACGAGGACTTCCCGAAGAAGTAGTCAATCTCGAACCCGGATCCGGAGGGGCGGCGGGCCCTCATGAACCAACGTTTATCCCGGCCCGCCACTTCGCGCCCGCCATGACGCGCCCACTCGAGGGCATCGTCGTCGTCGACCTCACCCGCCTGCTCCCGGGACCGTTCGCGACGCAGCTCCTCGCGAACCTCGGCGCGGAGGTGATCAAGGTCGAGGAGCCGCTCATCGGCGACTACATGCGGTTTGTCCCGCCTACCGTGGGCGAGACAAGCTACCCGTTCCTGATGGTGAACCGGAACAAGAAGAGCGTGGCGGTGAATCTGAAAGACCCGGACGGCCAGGCGATCCTCCACAAGCTCGTCGCACGGGCGGACGTGTTCGTCGAGCAGTTCCGAGCGGGCGTCGCAGAGCGTCTTGGCGCGGATTACGAAACGCTGTCTCGGGTGAACCCAAGGCTCGTGTACTGCGCGTTCGAGGGATTCGGCCATACGGGACCGTACGCGGGTCGACCCGCGCACGACATCGACTTCGATGCGTTGGCGGGAATCCTCGCGGTCACGGGCGTCGACGACAAGCGGCCCGTGATTCCCGGCGTGCCCGTCGCCGATCTCGCGGCCGGGTACAACGGCGCGTTCTCGATCCTCGCTGCGCTGCGACAGCGCGATGCGACCGGGAAGGGCACGTTCGTCGATGTCGCGGTCTTCGACACGGCCGTCTCGCTCATGGTTCTCAACCTCGCGCACTACCTCGGCACGGGCGAGCTGCCGGTTCCGGGAGAAGCGCTCGTGACGGGTCAATGGCCCTTCTACAACGTGTACGAGACACGCGACGGTCGGTGGCTCTCGATCGGTGCGGTCGAGACGAAGTTCTGGGAGCGGCTTGTGCATGTCCTCGGCCTTCCACAGCTCGCAGAGAATCAGTTCCCCGACGAGGACGCACGTCGGAAGACGATCGCGGCGTTCCAGCAAATCTTTCGCGCGAAGACCCTCGCAGAATGGAAGACGATCCTGGACAAGGAGGACCTGCCATGGGCGCCCGTGCAAACCCTCCCGGAAGTCGTTCGGGACCCGCAGGTCCGCGCACGGGGGATGATCGTCGACGCGGACCTCGGCCGCGTGGGGACGTTCAAGGTGATTGGCCATCCCGCTCACCATGAGGGCGTGCCTCGGAACGCGTCCGGCTTCGTCGCCGCGAAGGGGGAACACACGGAGGAGATCCTCAGGACCCTTGGCTACTCGATCGCTGAGATCGGATCGCTCCGAAGACGTGGCGTGATCGGACCTGCGGCGGTCACTCGCCCTTGAACTTCGGCTCACGCTTTTCCATGAAGGCCTGGATTCCCTCGAAGATGTCCTCCGTCGATGTGACAAGGCCGAACGCGGCGGCCTCCGCCTCGAGGGCGGCGTCCAAGGGCATGTCCATGGCCCGGTTCACGAGGTATTTCGCGAGCCGCAATGCGATGGGCGGACCCTTCGCGAGCTTCTCGGAGAATTCCCGCACGGTCGTCTGAAACGCTTCGTTGTCGACGGACTTCGTCACGAGTCCAATCGCGTGTGCTTCATCGGCGGTGAGTCGGGCTCCGAGGAGGACGAGCTCCTTCGCCTTTGCGAGGCCAATGAGGCGCACAAGGCGTTGTGTGCCGCCCGCCCCCGGGATGAGCCCAAGGCTCACCTCCGTCTGTCCGATCTTCGTGCGCCGTGAAGCGATTCGGAAGTCGCACGCTAGGGCGAGTTCGCACCCGCCACCGAACGCGTATCCATCGATCGCGGCGATCGTGGGCTTCGGGAAATTCGCAAGGCGGCTGAACACGTCGCTTGTCCGCTTGGACAGGGTCCAAACCTTGTGGGACTTGCTCACATCTCCGAAGGCGGTGACGTCCGCACCCGCACTGAACGCCTTCTCCCCGGCGCCCGCAATCACGAGGACCCGCACCTCGTCATCCCGCTCAAGGTCGATGAGTGCCCGATCGATCTCCTCGATCATCTGCGGGGTAATCGTGTTCAGCCGATCGGGGCGGTTGAGCGTGAGAGTCGCCACATGCGTCTCCGAGCTCTTCGACACGAGGATCGTTTCGAATCCCATCGCTGTTTCCTCCTTCGGATGGTCGTAGAAGCCCTTGCCGCTCTTGGCACCGAGTTCGCCCCGCGCAGCCATGTCGTGGAGAAGCTTCGTCGGCGTGAACCGCTTCGAACCCTTGAGGGCCGCGAGGACTGCGTCGATGCCGTATTCGTCCGCCAGCGCAAGAGGGCCTTTGGGGAACGCGGTTCCAAGACGCATCGCCTCGTCAATCTCGCTCGGCGACGCGACATCCTCGTGGACGAGCCCGGCGGCGACGTTGATCACGGGCGCGAGGATCCGCAGCGGATCGAAGTCCTTCCCCAGGTCCGGCGTGATTTTCGGACGCCCGCCTTCCCGGTAAGAGTAGAATCCCTCGCCCGATTTCCGGCCAAACCTACCAGCGGCGACCAGAGCTTTCATCGGCGGCGGCGCGGGGAGACCCGCCTTCTCTGTCGCGTACGCCATGAGGTCCACGCCGACTTGGTCCGTGAGCTCGAACGGCCCCATCGGGAATCCAACCTTGAACCGCATCGCGCTGTCGATCGTTTCCTTCGGGATCCCCTCCTCATGGTGAATCCAGATCGCCTCGAGCATGTATGGGGCGATGGTCCGGGTCGTGATGAATCCGGGGATGTCCTTGCGGCAGACGATCGGAGTCTTCTTCAGGGCGCGGGCGAGGCCCTCCGCCGCGCGGATGGTCACGTCACTCGTATCGCCCCCGCGGACGATTTCAACCAGGGGCATGATCACGGCGGGATTGAAGAAGTGCATCCCGACAACCTTCTCCGGCCTCTTCGTCGCGCGCCCCATCGCCGTGATGCTGAGCCCGCTCGTGTTCGACGCGAGGAGCGCGTGCGGCGGGGCGAGGGCATCGACCTCCGCGAACACTTTCTTCTTGAGGTCGAGGTCCTCAAGGACCGCCTCGATCACCACGTCCGCGTACCGGACCGCCTCCCCGAGATCGAGCGTCGGGCGAATTCGAGCGCGCGCTTCGTCCGCCTGCGGCCGCGTGATTTGTTGATTTTCGACGAGCTTCGATAGGGACCATCGGATTCGGTCCATTCCCCGGTCGACGAACTCCTGCTTGATGTCCCGCATCGTGACGCGGAACCCGTTCAGAGCGGCGAGCTCCGCGATCCCGTGGCCCATCTCCCCCGCACCGATGACCGCGATCGTGGAGACCATGCGGTTCCGCACCTCGCGAGATATGGCCAAGGAGATTAAAGGTGCGGTTGTACCAGGCCTCTCGCCTACGCTGACCCGCCATGGGACCGCCGTGGAACGATGCCGTCGAAGTCTCGGTCGAAGCTCGCGATCTGTTCAATTCCCAAGATGCGCATCAGTTCGAGGGACGTGCAGTCCGTGAAGCTCAGACCTCGCGCTGCGAGCCGCCGGAAGAGTGCCCATGTCCGGAAGAACATCCGAGGGGAAACATAGGCGAGGTCGACAATCCGGCCCGCGGGACCGGCCCCGAGGATCGTCTCCCCCACGAGGATGGCCGTCTCAACGTGACGGGTGCGCGCTAACGTCACGGTTACCGTTTCGTCAAGGACGAAGTCGGAGGTTATCCCGCGACCCCAGCGACCTTCGAGGAGACCGTCGACAACGTCCCGCGCTTCCTCCTGCTTCGCGTCCCGCGTGTTCGCGACAGCGACGAAG
>CAYOUM010000130.1:0-4909 GCA_964407185.1 uncultured Methanomassiliicoccales archaeon
AGGTAGTCCCCCACCGGAGAAGAGCGGGAGCTTCTGGCCCCGCACGAGCGTGTTCGATCCGTCGATCGTCGAAATCCCGGTCTGGATGAATTCCGACGGGTGGGCCCGCGCGTACGGGTTGATCGCGGCGCCGATGATTTCGACGCGTTTCTCCGGGACGATCGGCGGCCCGCCGTCGACCGGCTCCCCCGCACCGCTCAGGATTCGGCCGAGCATGTCCCGGGACACGTTGAGCTTGATCGTCTCGCCAAGGAACTTCACCGTCGACTGTCGGTCAATCCCCGCGGTCCCCTCGAACACCTGCACGACGACGACGTCCTTCGACGAGTCGAGTACCTGGCCTCGTTTCCGCGAGCCGTCAGGCAATCCCACCTCGACGAGTTCTCCATAGCCCACGTATTCGGTCTTCTCAACGAAGATCAGTGGGCCTGCGATCTCTCGGATCGTACGGTATTCCTTCGCCACCTCAGGTAGCCCCCAATTTCTTGAACTCCTCATCCATGAGAGCGATCGATCCTGCGAGCTCCTTGTCGAACTCGGCCTCGTACTTCACCCGTGTGAGGAGCTCTCGCGACTTCACTCCTGCGACTTCCTTCACAGGGACGTCGAGCTTGACGGCGCGCTGGCCGAGATCGGCGTATCTCTTGATCGCACTGATGAGCTTGAACTGCCGCTCCGGAGGACAGAACGTGTCCACGGGGTGGCGGGCGTTCTGCTGCAGGAAAATCTCGCGGATCATGCGGGCCACCTCGAGGGTAAACTGCTGCTCCGGGGGGAGCGCGTCAGCCCCGACGAGTCGAACGATTTCCTCGAGCTCGGCCTCCTCTTGGAGAGCGCGTTGAGTCCACGCTCGGAACTCCGGCCATTCCTCGTTCACGTTCTTGCGGAACCAATCCTCGAGGACGGACGCGTAGAGGCTGTACGATAGGAGCCAGTTGATCGCGGGGAAATGGCGGCGGGCCCGCAACGCCGTGTCGAGCGCCCAGAACACCTTCACGATGCGGAGCGTGCCCTGGGTGACGGGTTCCGAAAAGTCACCCGCGCTCGGGGACACAGCCCCTATCACCGACACAGATCCCTCGAGTCCGCCCAGGGTCTTCGCGCGTCCGGCTCTCTCGTAGAACTCCGACAGGCGGGCGCTGAGGTACGCGGGGAACGCCTCCTCTCCCGGCATCTCCTCGAGCCGACTCGAAATCTCCCGCATCGCCTCGGCCCATCGGGACGTGGAGTCCGCCATGAGGGCCACGTTGTACCCCATGTCGCGGTAGTACTCCGCGATCGTCACGCCCGTGTAGACGCTCGCCTCCCGGGCCGCGACGGGCATGTTGCTCGTGTTCGCGATCAGGGCCATCCGCTCCATCAGCGGTGCGCCCGTGTACGGGTCCTCGAGCTCGGGGAAGAGCGTGAGCACCTCCGTCATCTCATTTCCCCGTTCCCCGCATCCGATGTACACGACAACTTGGGCATCGCACCACTTCGACAGCTGCTGCTCTGTCACAGTGTTGTGGAGGAGTGATGGGAGGTTGCCTCCGACGAAGTTATGCAGTCGCGGGACCGTCAGATCGTACACCCACGAGTTGTGCGGAACCCTTTCCACTCTTGCGATCCGGTCGACCCCCAGCTCCCCGCTCGGCAACGGAACCGCGAGCCGATCTCCAACCGACAGGACAACAGCCGGGACCTCCACAAGTGAAGGCCGCCATGCGAACAACATGTGGACGGGAGTCACGACGAGGCGTCTCCCGCCCTCGGTCGAAATCGCGACCAGCTCCTCTGAGTACCCTCGATAGACGTGGGTCGCCCCCGCCAACGCTACGGACCTACCATCAAACGCCCAAACGTCCAGGGGCTCGTCCAGCCTAACGAAAGACTCGTCCCTGCCTCGGAAACGGAGGCCGCGCGCCTTTCCGTACAAATCTCGAATCTCGACTAGTGACCCATCTCCCATATGCACCAGCGTCTTCGGAAACACGCACTTGCCTGTCCCGAACCCGCCAGGGATCGCCGCGGTACCTCCCTTCGCGACCGGGAAGAGGAAATCAAGCACCCGCTGCCCGGTGACTAGGGGGACCGTTGGCAGGAGCCGCTCGCGCACGGGACGCGGACGCCGGACCGGCCAGAGGTGCATGAGCTGGATCTCCCCCTTGCCATCGAGCACAGCAACCGTCTCGTCCACGCGGAAACTGCCGTCGCGGATGTCCGTGACCTGGCCGCCCCGCCGATCCGGCGGGACCATGATCCGATGCTCGACGTTCTTTGCCTCCTGTACCGTCCCCAGGATGTCGCCGGGCCCAACGGCCTGGCCAACCTTCACCTTCGGTGCGAACCGCCACTGCTTGTCCCGGCTCAGACCCGGCGCCTTCACGCCGCGGAGCACATAGTCTCCCATGGCGCTCCGTAGGATGGGAAGGGGTCGCTGCACGCCATCATAGATGGACCCAAGGAGTCCCGGGCCGAGTTCGACAACGAGAGGCGCCCCCGTATCCACGACGGATTCGCCCGGCCGCACGCCGCTCGTGTCCTCGTACACCTGGATGACGGTCCGGTCGCCGCTAATCTTGATGACCTCCCCCATCAGCTTTTCTTCGCCGACGAGCATCACGTCGTACATCCGCGGTTGGACGCCGGTTGCGGTTACGACCGGTCCGGCGACCCGGTAGATTTCGCCGGCTCCCTTTCCCGGCCCTTCCTTTACAACCCCTCTCATCGCCATCTCAGGCACCTTCCCCAGGACAGGTTACTTGTACAAGTCGACGCCGATTGCGCGCTTAATCTTCGCTCGCAGGTCCTCCTCCTCTCTCCTCCCGACCGCAATGACGACGGGCCGCGGGGCTGTCTCGAGCCGCCGGCGCATCGAATGGCTGAGCGCCTGCATGTCGTCGGAGCTAAGGATCAGGATGCCAACGGACGGATCCTCGAGAACCTTCGCGACTTGCTCTTCGACGGACTCACGGGAAACGGTATACGTTTTCCGCACTCCCGCAAGCTTGAATCCTTGAACGAAATCGTCGCGGCCAACCGCTGCGAGTTCCAACTCAAATCACCAGCAGGTTGCGGATGACCTCCGGAGGGAGGCCGCTTTCCTTCCCGCGCGCAATGGCCCGGATGTTTTGGACCTCGCGCACTTTCCGGACGATGTAATCGAAAACGGGGAGGACGGAGAGTGGGTTGACATGGGCGTACCGCCCCGCTTCCAGAAGGAGCAGCTTTTCAACGGACAGGACGAGCTGACCGACCCCAAGCGCCTCGAGTTCCCGCAGGCGGGTTGAGAGTTCCTCCGTCAGAGGATACTCTCGCAACCGCGAGGCAAGCGCGGCCGCATCGAGGCTCATCATCTCCGAGAGATCGGCCTTCGGCAACTCCAGCCCTCCCTCGATGAACGGGTCGTACCGCAATCGAGCTTTCGAGGCCCAAAGGCGGAGGAGGGTCCGCAGGTTCATGAGATCGATTTCCCGCTGAACCCATTCCCGCATCAGGCGAGTCCCTTCTGTCCGTTCGGGGATGACCGTCAAGAGGTTCTCGTAATAGAGCTTCGTCACGAGGTCTTCCCACTCGTTCCACCTCTCCACCTCAGACGGCGATCTGCCGAGTGCGTCCAATGCCTGGGCGTAGATCGTGCCCTCCAGCTTGTCGAAAATTTCCTCGAGCGTGGGCAGCTGGATGAGGTCCTGCAGGAACCGTTCCGACATGCTTCCCGCGGCGACGATGTCTTCCTGAATTTCGCCCGCGCTCGCGCCGAATGTTTTCCCTCGGACAATCGTCTTGATGTTTTGGACATCGAATCGATCCAAGTACACGGCGATCATCTCCCGCAGCTCGCTCTCCGAGAAGTTGATGATTTGAGTGAAGACCGCCGCCATGTTCCGGCTTGTGGCGACTTCGATCAAGTCCACGCCGGAGAGCTTCGTCGCAAGGGAGAGGATTTCCTGCTTGTAGGTGCCCTCGCCGAGCACTCGCGCGATCTGCGGAATCTCCATCTGCAGCATTTTCTCATACACGTCCGCGGAGAGCAGAAACGTTTTTTTCGCCCTTACGCGCGCTGTCACGTATGGATAGTTCCCCCGTTCGAGCGGGATCTTCTTCGCAATCCGCTGAAAGTACTGGTAAATCGGAGACGGAGGAGTGGGCGTCACTCTGTTGGCCATAGGACCTCCGCGACCTCTCGGATCGAATCCCGCCATACGTCCGCAAGGAGCGTCTCAAAACGCAGGTCTGTCCTGCGCGTTCCGTCGGAGCTCTCGATAATGACACCGCCGACGCAGTCGATGGGTCCCGCAAAATGAGAGCCGACGGCTTCCTTCACGGCCGGTTCGTCACGCGTGCTCGCGTAAACCGTGCCCTCCCGCCAGTCGCTCTCGTTCGCCGCGAGCAATGCGCGGACGATCGATGCACGATCGGCAAGCGATTCGAGTCGTCCGAGGACCATTGCATATACGGCGTCGAGGACTTCCTTCTGTGCGGCGAGAACTGTTTTCTTGCTCTCGAGCTCCGCTCGGGCGAGGTCTTGGACGCGCCGGCGTTCCACCGCCTCGCGCGCTTCCTGCTCCCGCTGGCTGTGGAGTCGCGCACCGTCCGCGCGACCGTCCTGAAGCATTCGCTCCCGCTCCGCACGCCCGCGAGATCGGATCTCCTCGGCCTCAGCCTGTCCACGGGCGAGGATTTCGTCGACGACCTGCTCTAGCCCCATCACATCGCGTCCGCCGTCAATCCCCGCCTACGCGACCTTGGCAAGCAACTGGAGCGCGACCACGAGGCCGAACACGATGATCGTTTCCGGAAGCACCATCAGGATGAGGCCGCGGCCGAACAATTCGGGCTTTTCGGCCATCGCCCCAACCGTGGCGCCACCGACAACTTTCTCGGCCCACGCGGTCGCAATCCCAGTCCCTGCCATGGTTATCGCTGCGGA
>CAYOUM010000131.1:0-4841 GCA_964407185.1 uncultured Methanomassiliicoccales archaeon
CGCACGAATGTCCGCTCGATCAAGGCGGTGCGATTTGGCGAGATCGGCTCGTCGCGGGTCGTGATGAAGCAGCTCGTCGGGAAGGAGGACGGCGCGGAGAAGACCGCTCTCCATGAGATCAAGGTGTTGCGGGGTGGCCGCACGAGTGTCCACAGCCACAACTGGCAGCACCAGATGCTCGTCGCGGCGGGCAGCGGCGTCCTCGTGATCGGCGGGAAACGGGTGCCGATCAAGGGGGGCGATGTCCTCGTAATCCAGCGCGGTGAAGAGCACGGCTTCGAGCAGCGGGGCCGCGCCCCGCTTGTCATGCTCACGGTCACGCCGCTGTGAGGAGCGGACCTGTCTGGAGATGTCGGATGAAGCTCGGGATCACGGAATACATCGACGCGGCTCACCACTTACCGGGCCACGAGAAGTGCGGGCGGCTCCATGGCCACACGTACCAGGTGGATGTGACGATCGAGGGCGACCCGCAAGGGGGGATGGTCCTCGACTTCGCGGACATGAAAAGGGCCGTGCGCGAGGTCCTCACGAAGTATGACCATCGCGATTGGAACGAAGTTCTCGAGTATCCGAGCGTCGAGAACATCTGCGCGCTCCTGCAGGAGGGGCTCAAAGAGAAGCTGCGGTTTCCGTTCCACGTCCGCGTGTGGGAAGGCCATGGGAAGTGGGCGGAGGTGTGAGCCCGCCCCGCCACGGTGAAATATTCGCGGTGTGATTGTCTGCACCGGGCGAGGAGAATGATGATCGCGTTCACGTTCAGGGCGAAACCGGGAAGGGAGCGAGAGTTCGAGGAGCTGATTAACAACCCAGAGTCCGGGCGGGCATTTGCGAAGATGATGGGGGCCACCCGCAACACGCTGTTCCTCAGGGATGGCCGGATGATCCGCGTCGTGGAGATTCCCGACGGCATCAGGCCCGTACCGATGGAGGAGATCATGGAGAAGGATCCGAACCTGAAGGCGTTCCTTCGCAAGCTCGGCTCGATTATCGAGGGCGGCTTCGACCCAGATGTCCCTGGAAGCCTCGAGGCGTTCAACCGGCGGATCACGTTCCCTCTCGCGTACGACGTGAGGCTGTGACCACAGGCTCATATCGCCGGCCGGGTTCCCTTCCGCCGTGTCCCATCTCATCGACGCAATCGAGGCGGAGACTCGCGGCGATTTCGCGCACGCCGCGGAACATTATCGTCACCTCACGGAGAGCGGCTCCTCGGTCGATCGAATCGGGATCTACCAAGCGCTCGCGCGGTGCCGTGAGAAACTCGGAGAGTTGAAGGCCGCGGGAGAATGGAGGCGGAGAGCCGGCGAGGGATACCTCACCCTCACGGACGCCGAGATGCCCAAGGATGAACGGCAGTATCTCGCCCTCGTCGAGTACCGCAACGCGGTTCAAGACCTTGCGGGGGATGACGCACTGAAGGACATTCTTAGGGAATACAAGCAGGTCCTCGCCGAGAACTGGAAAAGCGGTCCTGAAGGGCTCACGCACGAAGGGCTCTTTGGCGGGATCCTCTTGGCGCGCCATGGCGACTACGCCGCCGCGATGCGATATCTGTTCGATGCGAGCGAGTCGATCAGCGAGGAGGCCACCGAGCGGGGAGATCTGGAGCTCCGAGAGGCCGCTCGCCGCGGATACGAGCTCACGCACGAGGCGGCCATGAAGGCTGGAAACATGCAGATTGCGCAGGTCGCGAAGGTCCGCGCGTTCGACCTCGCGCAATCCCGGTGAGCTGGATGTGTACACTCATCGCGCTGTATCGCGTGGTGCCAGGCTACGACCTCATCGTTGGAATGAACCGGGACGAGGACCGGACGCGGCCGTCGACGCCGCCGCAACTCATTGATGGCACCCCCCAGATTGTGGCCCCACGGGATGCGCGGGCGGGCGGCACGTGGATCGGCGTCAACGAGCAAGGACTCGTCGCCGCGCTTTCGAACCGCCGCGGCAAGAAGTCGACATCGGCGAAGTCACGCGGGCTCTTGATGTTCGAGATTCTCCGTCAAACAGCCCCGCGGGGGGCGGCGATCGCAATTGACCGCGAGGTCCGCGCCGCCGAATACAACTTCTTCAACCTCTTCGTCGCCACGCGGGACGATTTGAGATTCTTCTCATATGACGGACAGGTTCGGACGACGCGGGGCCATCAGGGATTGAACGTCCTCACGAACGCAGGCGGGAATGTTGAAGGCGATCCGAAGGTCGCGACGGTCCATGCCCTGGCGGGTGCCGCGAAATTCCCAGACGCCGGGGCGGCGACGCGTTGGCTCCAGTCCACGCTCCGACACCATGGCGGAACGGGGACCACAGCGCTCTGCATCCACGGGACCGGCGGCGGGACAGTTTCCTCAACGATCCTCGCACTGCACACCAGCTCGGCGGAAGAGCACATCCTCCTGTATGCGGATGGAAGCCCGAGTGAGTCACTGTACCGCGACTTCTCGCAGCTCGCGCGGTCGCTCGGATCGGCGAAGCCGTGAGGATGGCGGCCCAACCTTTTTCTCTGTTGCCCACATCCCGCGCCCGCCATGGAGGGGATCACGGACGTTCACGTCCACGTCCAGCCGTATCGCATGCTGAAGCCTGCAATCATCGACTCCATGCGGGCGGAGCGGGACAACTTCGAAAACCTGCTCCGGATGTCCGACGACCCGAAGTTCTTCCTTACGATCCTCGACGATGTGGGGGTCGAGCGGGCGTGCCTGATCAACTACGTCGCACCGGACGTAATGGGCTTCCTCCCAACGGTGAACGATTATGTCATCGAATACGCGAAGGTCGATCCGTGGCGGCTGATCCCGTTCGGTTCGATCCACCCCGCGTACACAAAGGACGTCGAAGGGGAGGCCATGGACCTCGTCCGAAGAGGCATCGGCGGATTCAAAGTCCACCCGCCGCACCAGCTCTTGTGGCCGAACGACCCACGGCTTGAGCCGATGTACCGCGTCGCGGAGCGGGAAGGGATCCCCGTGATGATTCACTCGGGCACGAGCACGTTTCCCGCCGCGAAGTCCCGCTATGGCGACCCGATGCCCGTCGACGACATTGCGATCGACCATCCCGACCTCACGGTCCTCCTCGCCCATGGCGGGAGGCCGCTGTGGTGCGATGCCGCGTTCTTTATCGCCCGCCGGCACCGGAACCTGTACATCGACATCTCGAGCATCCCGCCGAACCGCCTGCTCTCGTACTTCCCGCGGCTCGAGGAGATCGAGGACAAGGTTCTCTTCGGGAGCGACTGGCCGGGGCCGCACGTGCCAGGAATCCGAGAGGAGATTGAGGCCATCCGAGCCCTCCCCCTGCGGAAGGAGTTTCTGGAGAACCTCTTCGTCCGCAATGCGAGAAAGGTTTTCCAATAGAAATCGAGGTGGGCCCAGCACCGAGTTTCGGTAAGGCTAATATGGCCCAACCCGGTCTCCCCCGGGGGAGTCGATGGCGGAACAGAAGACGTTGTTCCCAGTGGGCCGTGCCGTTCTGCTCGTCGGTGCCGGGCTTTTGATTGTGAGCCTCTTCCTGCCGTGGTTCGTGATTGGGGGAAGCCAGCAACGGTTGCCCCCGGGGACGTACGACGGCGTGGGCATCACGAATGTCCTGAACACACTCGCGCAGGGCCCGTACGCGTGGGCCGCCTTCGTGTGGCTCATCCTCGTCGTGGTCTTCGGCGTGACGTCCGCATTCGTCGGCCGGAAGTTCTCGATGTTCGGGACCTCCGGCATCCTCGTCCTCGCGCTCTACGCGATCCTCATCTTCGTCGCGGCGAACCTAATCAACCAGGGCGTGACCTCGGGCGCCGCCACGGTCGGGTTCGCGTATGGCTTCTTCCTGGCGATCATCGGTTCCGCGCTCATTGAAACGGGCGCGCGACTGAAGAAGCCTGCCGCGGCAGCGATGCGTGTGACACCTGCGTCCCCGATGATGGATCAGCCAGAGCGATAGAGAAGTATTACCGCGAAACTGGATTCCGTCAAGGCCTTATCCATCGCGAGATTAGGGGCTCGAGAGGCGGGAACGTGAGTCCCGGAGAGGGGCGTGAGGTCGCGACGCTCGGCGGCGGCTGTTTCTGGTGCCACCAGCCGATCTTCCAGGAGCTGCGCGGTGTCGAGAAGGTCGTCGTCGGATACACGGGCGGGCACGTGAAAAACCCGACATACGAGCAGGTCTGCACGGAGACCACGGACCATGCGGAGGCCTTCCAGGTCACGTTCGACCCGGACGTTATCTCGTTCGAGGAACTGCTTAAGGTGTTCTTCTCTGTCCACGACCCGACGACGCCCAACCGCCAGGGCAACGATGTCGGTACGCAGTACCGATCCGCGATTTTCTACCACACGCCGGAGCAGAAGACAGCCGCGGAACGCGTGGTCAAGATAATCGAGGGCGAGGGGCTATGGGATGACCCGATCGTCACGGAGGTCACCCCTTTCGCGGCGTTCTACCCTGCGGAAGACTATCACCAGGATTACTTCAAGAAGAATCCGTGGGCGGGGTATTGCCGCGCGATCATCGCGCCAAAGGTCTCGAAGTTCCGGAAGCAGTGGCGCGAGAATCTCAAGAAGACGTGACCCGCTTTCGCCGCTTTCGCGAGCTCTTGCGCTTCGAAGACAACAGCTTGATCCGCATCTCCCACGTTCGATCGAAGCCAAGCCTCCGGTAAAGGCCGCGGCCCTGGCGGGACGAGTGCAGAATCAATCGCGTGTACCCGTGTTCCGGCACCACCGGACGGCCTCCCGCACAATCCGCGTTCCGAGGCCTCTGCCACGATAGTTGGGCTCCGTGTACATCGAGAGCAAGTACGGGTTCGGCAGCAGAGTGTTTCCGAGTCCAGGTTGCGTCGGTCGCAG
>CAYOUM010000132.1:0-4783 GCA_964407185.1 uncultured Methanomassiliicoccales archaeon
ATCGGTCTCGAGTGTTGTCTCTCGGTCCACCGCCAGTGGCACGATTCGGAGTTCGGGGGGCGTTCGGTGTTCGGCCCGCACCGCGTCGTTCGGCGCATCGTACCCGATCCCCTGCCAACTTGGGTTCTTGCGGCCGTCAGGGAGGGCGGAGTAGTACAGGAAGCAGGTGATCCGCTTGATCGCGTGATACCCGCGGCGCTTCACACCCAGGCGACTCCGGCCCCAATCCCGGAGATACGCCTCGCGCTCCTCCGGTGGGAGCTTCCGGAACCGCAACGCTCGGCCGGAAAGCAGGAGGTTCAGCACGGGATTGTTCACGGCTCGGAGGAGCGAGCGGAACTGCTTCTGCACCTCTCGAGGCTGGAATTCTTCGATCGCCTGCGCGATCAGATGGTCGACCCCGAGGTCGCTCGCGGACGCGCCGAGCGGCTCCTGCGGATTCCCTGTCCGAGGGGCAAAGGTGTCCGCGAGGAGCCGGAGCGTCTCCCGCTCGGACTTCCTGAGCTCCACCGCCTCCCCCGTGGGGCCATGGATTCGCGTTCGATAAAAGGTGTGTCGCACCTCCCCGGCGGGAACCTTCTTGGGCCACGGTCGATACTCCCCTGCCACGGAGTCTGGCCGGAGGCGTCTCGTCGAGCTGAAAGCCCGGTACGAAGACCTCGGGAAGGCGCGGGCGCTCCTGGCGGGGGCGGAGCATGTCGGCACGTTCCGTCAGGTCGATACGTACTTCGCGCTCGGCGAGCGGCGGTTGAAGGTCCGGACCGTTGCGGGTTCTCGCGCGGGGCAGCTCGTGTACTACGAGCGGCCGGACACGACAGGAGTGAAGGAGAGCGAGGTTCTCCTCGCCCCGCTCGAGGACGCCCAGTCGGCTCTCGCGATCCTGCGGCGGGTGATGCCCGTTGGAGCAGAGGTGAAGAAGACCCGCGAAATCTACCGGTACCGTGGCGTGCAGGTCCACCTCGATACGGTGACGGGGCTCGGCAGGTTCATCGAGTTCGAGAAGGTTCTCGAACCGGAGGCGAATCGGGATTCGGCGTGGCGGGAGATCGAGGACCTTCGGTCCTACTTTCAGATTCCGCCCGAGGACCTGATGGCATCCTCGTATTCCGACCTCCTCGCGGGCCCATCGCGATAGTCTCTCTGGGGCGCCGCATTTACGATTCTGCAAACGAATATAACGCCGTACCGCCTAGGGGCACCCCCGGAGGGGACTCCCATGGCATACGCGCATCCTGAAGTTTTGGTGGACACGAGCTGGGTGAAGAGCTTCATCGGAGACGAGAAGGTGCGAATTGCCGAGGTCGACTACGATCCGACCGCGAACTACAACCTCGGCCACATCCCGACCTCCGTCCTAATCGATTGGAAGAAGGACATGAACGACCCCGTCACGCGGGACATCGTATCGAAGGAGGCGCTCGAGCACATCCTCGGCCGGCTCGGCGTCTCGAATGACATGACGATCGTCCTGTACGGGGACTTCAACAACTGGTTCGCCGCCTTCTCGTTCTGGATTTTCAAGTACTATGGCGTGGAGAACGTTGTCCTCATGAACGGCGGACGGAAGAAATGGCTCCTCGAGGACCTGCCGCTCACGAAGGACGTTCCCGAGCATCACCACAAGACCTTCGATGCGAAGGCGCCGGATGACACGATCCGGGTCTACATTGACTACGTCCGACAGGCGATCAAGATGAAGGACAAGGTCCTCGTCGACGTCAGAGGTCCGAAGGAGTTCACGGGCGAGATCCTCGCACCTCCCGAGTATCCGACGGAGCATGCGCAACGCGGCGGGCACATCCCGGGCGCGAAGAATATCCCATGGGGGCAGGCCGTAAACGACGCGGATGGCACGTTCAAGTCCTCGGAGGATCTCAAGAAGCTCTACGAGGGCCATGGCGTCACGCCGGACAAGGAGGTCGTCACATACTGTCGGATCGGCGAGCGGTCCTCCCACAGCTGGTTCGTCCTGAAGTACCTGCTCGGGTACCCGAACGTAAAGAACTACGACGGCTCTTGGACGGAGTGGGGCAACCTCGTGAGGACGCCGATCGAGAAGTGAGGACGGGTAACCGCTATCAATCGGCAGGCCCGACGATCGCCGGCGAATCGCTGCTCACCCGGCGTCGATGAACTGCTCGACGGAAACGTTTGGCTTGTCGAAGAATGGCGCGTAACGTGCCGCGATCAAGCTCCGGATGCAGAGGGAGACTGAAAGTTCTTCCGTGGCCCGTCATGACGACGTGGCTGCCACGCTGACGGGCGGCTCGGAAACCCAGTTTGGATAACGCTTTAATGGCCTCCCGTCCGCTCACGACGGGGAGCTTAGGCACTCACTCTCACCCTGGCGATCTCTCCCTTCTTAGCCTCCTCCTTGAGGACTTCCAAAACAAGTTCGAGGGTTTCCTTTGCGTTCCTGAGCGCCTCCTCCTTCGTGCGTCCTTGGCTGATTGCGCCGGGCACCTCAAGACACTGAGCCATGTAGTAGCCGTCTCGGCCTTTTCGGAGGACGATTCGGTATTCCACCGACCTGCTAAAGGATGGGCGTCTATAAAATGCCCTCGCTCGGCGGTGGCCGAACACCTCGTAGAGTACGCCGCCGAATAGGAAGGTCGTCACGTACTTCCGCAACGGCGAGCGGTCATCCCACTCGTGGTTCGTCCTGAAGTACCTGCTCGGCTGCCCGAACGTGAAGAACTACGACGGCTCATGGACGGAGTGGGGCAACCTCGTGAGGACGCCGATCGAGAAGTAGCTCGAGCCCCTGGAAGTCGCACCTAGGGTGGGGGCCAGACCCGGACGAGGCCCGAAACCCCGTCGAACACGCGATCCTCGGAGAGTATCTCCCTCTCCCCCGCCTCCAGCGCGGCCGCGGCATGGATCGCATCGCGGGGACGCATCGGTAGTGATCGATAGAGGTCCGCCGCCCGGCGCAACACCGCGAGATCGACGCGGAGCCATGTCAGGTTCGGGAACTCCAGTAACTCCTGCCCTTTCGTGATCGAATCCTCCGGCCCGAGGAACCGGCGCACGGCATAGGCGACCTCGTCCCACGTCAGGGTCGCCGTGGATACCCTTCGCGCCCCCCGTGCCAGGGAGTCGAGGAACCGCGCCGCCGCGGCGGCCGAGGGAAGCCGCTCGATATACAACACGGGCAAGAGGAAGAGGCCAGCGTCAGCGTACATTACCGACCCGCCGGAACCTTGTACTCCTCATCCAAGACCGATCTCCAATCCACGAGCCTCCGTAGCTTCTTCCCCTTAACGGAGAGAAATCGCTCAACGATTTCCTCGGGCGAAGGCTCGGGCCGTACCAAGATTGCGTCGCCTGAGATCTCGAAAGTGAGTGTCGATCCTTCTGTGAGGCCGAGTTTCTCCCGGATCTCCTTCGGGACCACCACTTGACCTTTCGGTCCGAGTCTGCGCTTCATATTCCTACCTTGTGGTAGGAATTCCTACCTCATAAACCTTCCTGGTCTATCCGCAGACCGCCAGAAGGTCGACAACGGCCCTGGAGTAACGCCGGACAGGGAGGTCGTCACGTACTGTCGGATCGGCGAGCGGTCGTCCTACTCCTGGTTCATCTTGAAGTAGCTCCTCGGCTACGCGAACGTGAAGAACTACGACGGCTCGTTGATTGAGTGGGGCCAACCTCATCCGAACGTCGATTGAGAAGTGAGGACCCTCACCGCTCAGTTTCCGGGTTCGACGCGGCAGTGGGCTCCGAAGGGACTGGACCTTCGAGTGGCTCTCGCAAGAGTGAGCGGGCTCGCTGCGCGAGGAACGTTGCTAGCGCAAAGATCACAAAGGCAAGGACCGGATGGAAGGCGGCGAACGGGGAACCGGCCCCCTTGATGACTGCGAATACCTCAGTCTGGACGAGCACGAGGACAAACAGCACCGCCGTCGTAAGTTTCGTGGACCGGGGGAGCCGGCCCGTGAAAGCGAGGACCAGCATGGCCAGGACTGGAGTCCCAACCATGTGTCCAAAGCCGGCATGGAGCCCCCAGGTTGGCTGTCCTGCGAACATCGCCAAGCCAACGAATGAGACTTGAATGAGGACCCCCACGACGAAGACCCAGGCGAGAACCCAATACGCGACCCGCGAACCCCGCACCCTCTTGTTCACGCTCCTCCCTCCCTTGGCGGTAGGAAAAGGGCCCCTAATCATGCTTGCGCAGGATTCTGCTTCACCTTCCGGACGAGGTAGTGGAACAGGTTTCCTTCCCTTCGCGCGTCGACGACAGGTTGGCCCGTCTCCTCCGACCACTGGGCCATCTCGACCGGCGCGGTTGCATCGTCAGAAACGACATGAACGACTTCACCGAGTTCGATGCGCGCGATGAGTTCGTTCAGTTTCACGAGGACCGCTGCGCACTCCACACCGATCTCGAACATTTCATAGTCCGGAAAGGCCGCAAAGCATCGGACGTGGAGCGCCCGAATCTGTGATTCAAGGAGATCGGCCGCTCCATCGGCGGACTTCAAGAGGCCCTTATCGTTCGATAAGTTCAACGGTCGCACCCGGGCGAACCAGCCGCTGCTGTACGGCAACTCGGATAGGATCTTGGGCTTTCGGAGGACCGCATCGTTCACGGCGACGAGGACGCCGCCGACTGGAGTTCGCAGCGTGCCGAAGTATCGACCGCCCTCGATGCTCCCGATGGATCGACCTCGCGCGTTCTCGGCTCCGATTGGCTTCGCCTTCACCGCCGTCAGCTTCCCCGCAATCGCCGCGAGGATCGAGGTGATGCCGACGATCGCGTCTCCACCGGGCTCGAGAC
>CAYOUM010000133.1:0-2117 GCA_964407185.1 uncultured Methanomassiliicoccales archaeon
CCTTCCTGCCCAGAGACCTTGTCCTTGCGGGCACTCCCTTCAACGCCTCCGAGAAAGCCCTCGCGATGCTTGCGTTCCTTGGATTTGTTGGCCTCGGGCTGACCCCTCTCAGTCCACGGCCTGGCCTGTCTCGCCTCCGGGTCCTGAAACTCCCCCTGATCGTCGGATTCGTTGCGGTCGGGGCGATCGCGCTCCTCCGCGTGCCCGACCTCGGCGCAAAGTTCGGTGTGCCGATCGTGCCGGGCGTCGTGCCTGGGGTGACGCTCGCGGCAGGGATCTTCTTCGTCTCGTTCCAGGGGTTCGAGGCGATCGCGCAGTCCGCCGACCAGGTCAAATCCCCGCACCGAAATCTTCCCCTTGGCATCCTCGCGGCCCTCGGGCTTGCGACCCTCCTGTACCTCGCGTTCTATCTCGTCGCTCTTGGCAACGTCACCGTCGTTCCGGGGCTGTGCGAAACTGCGTGGGAATGCCTGGCCCAGGGGCCGCGCGGACTGTCCGAGCCGGAACTCGGCGGCGTCTTCGCTGCAATCTCCATCCCCGGGTTCACCGGCCTGCCGGTCCTTCTCCTGTTTGCCGCCGGGTTCTTTGCGATGGGCTCCGCCCTCCATGGGAACCTGCGGGCTGGCGCGCGGGTAAGCTTCGCGATGGCCCGCGACGGCACCCTGCCCACGCCCCTCGGTCGAATCGATGAAGCGACCGGGATCCCCCACACGCCGCAGCTGATCGGGGCTGTGATCGGCCTCGTCCTCCTCTTGCTGTTGTCAATCGAGGGCCTCGCCGCAACGGCGGGCGTCCTGTTTCTGCTCCTCTACGCATTCGTAAACGTCGGGCTGATTGTCCTCCGCCGCCGCGGCCGGGCCGCGGTCCGCGGGTTTCGCGTGCCGCTGGTCCCCGTCGTGCCGATCCTCACGGTGATCATCAGTGTGGGCCTCGCAATCGACCTGTTCGGGTTTCCAATCCTCCCGCTGTCCTTCGCGGCACCGGGCCGGGTTGCCTGGTACGCCGTCGGCGCATGGGTTGCCGTGGGCCTGGTCTTGCACTACGCCGTCGGACGTCGTGCGCCGGTCCGGGACGTTGCAGGGAAGCCCCGTGTCGAGCTCCTGGACGTCTTGGGCGGCCAAGAGGATCAATTCGACCCGGAACGATATCGCGTCTTCCTCCCGCTGCGGGAGTTTGACGACGTAAACCTGGTCGAGTTCGGAGCGATCGTCGCAAAGGCGCATGGCGGGGAATTGAGCCTCCTGAATGTCGTCGAAATCCCGGGCAGCCTGCCGCCGAAGGCAATCAAGTTCGGTTACGTGGACGAGCGAATCTCGGGCCTTCAGAGGCTCGCCCGGATTGGCGAACGCAGAGGCGTCGACACACGCGCCGTCGTGAAGCTCGCGACGAAAGTGTACGAGATCATCCTCGAAACGATTCGCGAGGAACAGGTAAACCTGCTTGTGATGGGATGGCGGGGCGAGAGGCTCGAGGGAGACCGGAGGGTTCTCGGTTCGAACATCGACTACCTCATCGAGAACGCACCCTGCGATGTCGTCGTTTTCAAGACGAAGGCGATGAAACATCCGCTCGATCGGATCGTCGTCCTCAGTTCTCCGCTCTGGAGCGTGAAGGGCGTCGATGACCTTTCACTTACGCTCGCGCGCGAGGATGACGCGAAGATCACGATCCTGAGCATCGCGGACGACGCATCGAAGGTCGAGGCGATCAAGGCGGACGCGCAAGAGTTTCTCGAGAAGGCCCACGAGTCCGGGATTGAAATCGACCAGAAGGTGGTCTACTCCCGCTCATACGAAACGGCCGCGCTCCGGGAAAGCGCCGATGCGGACCTGCTCATCGTACGGACGAGCCCGCCGTCCCCGCTCCGTCGGTACGCCCTCGGACCCGTCGAGGATCGGATTGCGAAACTTGCGAAAGTCCCGGTCCTAATCTTCCGGAAGGGGATCACGGCCTGACCCGCCACATTCATCTATGAACCGGCCGATTGAGCGCGCGATGCACTTCGACGCCCCGCGGCGGGTCCTCGCAATCCTCGCGGCTGTTGTCATTGTCCTCGTTGCCGTTGGGGCCCTGCTCTCGAACATCGGGACGACGCGTGCGTTCATCCTCATGGCTAC
>CAYOUM010000133.1:2127-4769 GCA_964407185.1 uncultured Methanomassiliicoccales archaeon
ACGCCCGCTGCCCTCGCCGCCGAGGGTCGCTTCATCGTGCTGGGCTCGACGACCTCGACCGAGAACTCGGGCCTGTCCGGGCATTTGCTTCCCGAATTCACCCGCGCCACGGGGATCGATGTTCGGTACGTCGCGGTCGGCACCGGCCAGGCTCTGGACGCGGGCCGTCGCGGCGATGTCGATGTCGTCATGGTCCACGCACCTGCTCTTGAGGACCGGTTTCTCGCAGAAGGACACGGACTGTGCCGGAACGCGCTGATGTTCAACCGATTCATCATTGTTGGCCCTGTGGCAGACCCAGCAAGAGTAGCTGCGGTGTCATCGGCCGTGGAGGCGTTCCAACGGATCGCGCAGAATCAGAGTCGCTTCGAGTCACGCGCCGACAACTCGGGCACCCACGTCAAAGAACTCGAGCTATGGAATCTCGCAGGACTAAACGTCTCCTCGTTCGGGGCGTGGTACGAGCGGACGAGCCAGGGGATGGGAGCGACCCTCACGATTGCGAATGAGCGGGACGCATACACGTTGTCCGACGACGGTACGTGGTTCGCCCGAGAGGGCGTCCTCCCGTTCCTTCGGGCTCTATACTTGGGGAGCGAGCCCGTCGTGAGGAACGATTACTCCATCATTCCTGTGAATCCTGCGATCGATCCCACCATCCACGTGGACAAGGCCGTCGCCTTTGCGCGATGGCTCGTGGGCGTTCGAGCACAGGGCCTGATCGCGAGCTTCGCCGTCAACGGCCATCGAATCTTCACCCCTAACCCCGGAGGGAACTGCTAGGGATGGCGGGCGACATCGTCGAAATCACGCTACTCTCCCTCTTCGTGTCGGGGACATCAACCCTTGTCGCGACCGCAATCGCCGTCCCCGTCGGCATTGCCCTCGGCCTCCGTGAGGTCGGCAGCCAGCGACTCCTCAGAAACATTCTTTTCACCCTCTATGGCTTCCCGCCCGTCCTCGCGGGACTTCTCGTGTTCCTCATTCTTTCCCGCGGGGGACCGCTCGGGTTTCTCGGCCTCCTGTTCACTCCCCTCGGCATGGTCATCGCGCAGGTCGTCGTCGTCACGCCAATTGTCCTAGGGATTACGATGTCCGTCGTTGCGACCGTCGAGGCGAAGATCAAAGATACTTCGGTCGTCCTAGGCGCGGATTCGGGACAGCTCCGAGCAACGGTGATGCGTGAAGCCGCGGCGGGAATCCTCACCGCCGTGATGGTCGGCTTTGGACGCGCGATCTCGGAGGTCGGCGCCGTGTTCATCGTCGGCCGTCATATCGAGGGCCAGACCCAGGTCCTCACGACGACGATCATCACGGACATTGAGCAGGCTGCGTACTCCCACGCAATCGCGATTGGAATCATCCTCCTCCTCATTGCGGGCCTCGTCTACTCCCTCCTCTATCGCCTCCAAGAGAGGACGCTACAATGACAATGTCCCTTGAGGTGGACGGACTTCGCAAGTCCTTCAATGGCCGCAGCGTGCTCCGCGGTGTCGACCTCCGCGTAGAGCCGGGCGAGATTTTCGCGGTGATCGGGCCGAGTGGCGCAGGGAAGACAACCCTGTTACGCATCGTGGACCTCCTCCTTCCGGCCGAGGCAGGGGCCATCACGTATGATGGCCGCGAAGCCCCCATCGAAGCGGCGCCCAGGCTCGCGCTCCGTCGGCGGCTTAGCATGGTCGACCAGAATCCGCGCCTGTTCCGAGGCACGGTTTTCTACAATGTTTCATATGGTCTCTGCGTGCGGGGTTTCGAAGGTCCTGAGCTCCGCCTCCGCAGCCTTCAGGCCCTCGAAACGATTGGCCTCCTCGACCGGCTCAATGCCCGCACCACGGACCTCTCCGCAGGCGAAGCGCAGCGCGTCGCCTTCGCACGCGCGGTCGTGTTCCACCCGGACCTCGTGCTCCTTGACGAGTTCACGGCGAACCTAGACCCCGCAAACGTGACGATTCTCGAGAACGCCGTGCGGGAGTTCAACCGAGCCACGGGGACAACCGTCATCCTCGTGACCCACGACATGTTCCAGGCGAAGCGGCTCGGCCACAGGATCGCGCTTCTGTTCGACGGCCACATCGTCGAGGACGCCCCTGTCGCTGAGTTTTTCGAGAACCCGAGAGATCCACGGACACACGCGTTCGTCCGAGGGGAGATCGCCTACTAAAGGAGCGTAACGTCCGTCGCCTCGACCCCACCGACGCCCGGGATCCCAGAGAGGAGGGATTCGATCCGTTCGACCTCCCCCCCTGCATCGTCCACGACGACAATCGCCTCCACGGCCCTCAGTCCGAAGGCGATCGGCCTCACCTCGAGCTTCTTGAGCCGGTCGCGGACTGCGTCCCGCACGCGCGACTGGATCATGTCGATGTCCACATCGACCCCTTCTGGCATCACGCGAAACGTGACGGCGACCTTGCCCACGGAATCACCGCTATGGACCCTGGAATCCACACTCCGGGCAGCGGTAGGTGACCGACTGATCGCGGCACTGCGCGCAGCGACCAACCGTGGCCTTCCCGCAGTTCGGACAGGGAAACGTCGTCGTTCCGGGACCGAGGAGCGTGACCCCGCAGGAAATGCACCGCCGCTCACGTGCAAGCATGGGAATCTCGCGAATTCGCGAATGATATATCAAAGTATGGCGG
>CAYOUM010000134.1:0-2583 GCA_964407185.1 uncultured Methanomassiliicoccales archaeon
TCCAGGATGCGGTCGAGGGCGACGCAGTCCTTGAACTTCGATCCTATGATCACAAGGCCTCCGCGGTGCGACCCGACCTCCTCGAGACCGCTCATTCCTCAGCGCGGATTGAGGGCCTCCCGGATGTCGCGCGGGTCCTCGCTGAGGTTGAAGCCCAGGACCGCGCCGCGCGAGAGCGAATGCGGGTTGCGACAGATGCGCTGAGCCCACAGGATGTTGCGATCGAGGACCTGAGGGCGGAGCTCCGCGCGGTCAAGGACGGTTCTGCAATTCTCCTGCGCCAGCTCCGTGAGCAGCGGGAGCGGGAAGACCCAATGGCCGTGGCGGAGCGGAGGCGTGCCGAGCTCGAACTTAACCAGGCTCGAACCGAGATACAATCCCGCGCGGAGGAACTTCGCATCAAGGAGGGTCGTTTGCAGGAAGAGGCGCACGCGCTTACGGAGGGGGAGGCGTCGGTCGTCTCGCGGGTCAAGGAACTCGAGGTCGCCCAAGCTGCTCTCTCTGAGGATCGAAGGCAGCTCGCGGACTTGTACGAGAACCTCCAGGCAGAGATGGAGCGGCTTGACGGCGCCCGGCGCGAATTTGACGCGACGGCAGAGCCGGCAGGCCATCGCGATAAGGGGATCGCCGAAAAGGAGCGGTGGATGGCCGCTTGGGAAGCGAACCGCCGGGATCGGGAAGGTCGAGCGACGGCCCGTGAGCAGGGTCTCCTTCGCAAGGAGGAATCGCTGAAGGGGAGATCGTCGGCTGTCCTTGAAGCGACCCGAGCATCCGCCCGTGCGGAGAAGGAGCTCCGGAAGCAGGAGCGGGAGGTCGTGCGCAGAGAAGACGAACTCGTGGCCGCAGAGGAAATTGCGGCACGGGACCAGAAAGCGTTAGAGGTTTTCCGTTCGAAGGTCGGGCGCGAACGCACAGTCCTCGAGAAGCACGGTGAGCGACTGAGACGGGACAGCGCGTCTGCCGAACAAGACCGGGCGAAAGCACACCGGTCCCAGGCGGAGATTGCGGCGCGCCTGGAGAGGTTACAGGGACTTGAGAAGACACTCGCAGTGGGTCGGAATCGGCTCAGGGGCCAAGCCACGAGGCTTTTGCGCGCGGAGAAGGCCGTCGTTTCGCGAACACGCGATGTCGAGACTCGAGAAGCCGACCTCAAGGTAAGGGAACGCACCCTTGCGGAGGCCGTGAAGGGCAATGAGACTCGCGCAGCGGAACTTGACGAGCGGGAGAGTCAGCTACAGGAACGGGAAGAGACGATCGAACAGCGGGAGGCTGCCATGGAGGCCAAGGCCGAGGGGACGTCCGGTCGGCTGGAAGAACTCGAATCCGAGCTGCGGGAACGCGAAGAAACGATCGCCAACAAGGAGGCGCAGCTGCGAGAGGTCGAAGCCGCGTTAGAGACGAAGTCGGATCGCGTGGAGGAGTTCGCACAGGAACTTGCGGCGACGCAAGCCGAGGCACAGAAGCGCGCTTCGAAGGCCAGCGAGGGACGCGAGCGGCTCGAGACGGACCGAACCAAATTCACCCGAGGGAAGGCCGCATTTGAGCGGGCTCGCAACCGAACCGAGAAGAGCCTCGCGGCTCGGGAGGTGAAGGTCCGGACAGCTGAGGACGACCTCGAGGAGCGACGCGGCGAGTCCGACCGCACGACACTGGAGCTCAGACGTCGCTCCGCCCAACTCGATGAGCGGGCGAAAAAGCTTTCCGCACTCGAGACCGGTGTCGCGATGGAGAAGAAGACGCTCGAAGAACGAATTGCGCAACGGGTCGAACAACTCGAGGAACGTGATCGCGAGTTGAAGGACCGTGCAGACGCACTGGACGCCGAGAAGACGCAGCTTCTCCAGGCGCAGGGGCAGCTGAAAGCGAAGCTCGCGGCGCTGGGCGAAAGAGAACGCCGGCTTCGGGCCCTCGAGGGCGACCTCGATGTAAGGCGGGCGGGACTCGATCGGATCCGCGAAGGGCTCAAGAAGCTCTGACCCGTTGGGGACTCCGCATGTTCATCACGCTCACGACCGACTTCGGGGTCGGCGAGTACATCGGCGCGATGAAAGGCGTGATCTTTGGAATCAATCCTGAGGCAACAATCATCGACATCGACCATTCCGTTTTCGCCCAAGACATCCGCCGCGGGGCGTACGTGCTGTACGCCGCGACCCCATGGTTTCCCGAGGCAATACACGTGGGCGTCGTGGATCCGGGTGTCGGGACGTCCCGCCGTCCGATTGCCATTCGGTGCGACGGCGGTATCTTCGTTGGCCCGGACAACGGACTTCTGATCCCGGCGGCAACGACCCTCGGCATCCAAGAGGTTCGGCACATCACAAACGCTGAATACTTCATCCGGCGGGCCTCGTACGTCTTCCATGGGCGGGATCTGTTCGCGCCCGTTGCGGCGCACCTCTCGCGCGGTGTCTCCTTCTCCGCACTCGGTCCGACGATTTCCGACTATGTGCGTTTGGACTTCGGAACGCCGAACGTGGACGACAACGGAATTCGGGGGGAGGTGCTGACCGTGGATCGCTTTGGGAACGTGATCACAAACATCCCCCGCGAGGTCCTTGCAGAGCGATGGCGGTTTAACCA